>CAZDGT010000021.1:0-17152 GCA_964504905.1 uncultured Bordetella sp.
CGATGAGCTGGCGGCTGCCCTCGGGTAAAGCGCTGGCGGAATTCGCTCTACAGACCGGCTTTCTGGCACCCCTGATTATGCGGGCTCCTAAGAAGAAGAGACCGGGGCCATCGAGCGTGGCCGTGATCCCGGGTGTGCGGAATACCCCGTTGACCAGGGTAAAGGCCGAGGAGGCGCCGGGGCGTTTGGCGTCCTTTCGGAACGACGGATGAGCATGCAGGTTTGGATAGCAATCGCGGTGGGGATGGCAGCAGTGATCGATGACCTCGCGCGCCGCCATATTGCCAACTGGATTCCGGTGGCGGCCCTGGCAGGCGGCTTCGGATGGCAGATGGGCCAGAGCGGCTGGCGCGGTGCGCTTACGGCGCTGGCTGGCCCGGTAGTGGGATTTGCGGTGTTCCTGATTTTTTATCTGCTGGGCGGAATGGGCGGCGGAGACGTGAAGTTAATGGCCGGATTCGGCGCCTTGCTCGGCGCGGGACGGCTGCTCGAAGCGGCGCTGTGGACTGCGGGTATCGGCGGAATTATGGCGGTGCTGGCTTTGGGCTGGAAGGCGCTGCGGCGGCGTTCGACGGATGCGGGCGTTCCCGGACAGGAACAGAGCGTGGAAGAGCGCGAGCGGGAAGCGTCGATTCCCTACGCGCCTGCGATTGCGCTGGGCGTATGGCTGTCGCTGGTGCCAAAGAGTTGAGGCAAGAAGGTTTGCAGTAACGGAAGTTTGAAGGAAAAGAATCAGCCTCCAGGCGGGGACACCGCCGGGAGATGGAGGAGAACAAGAGATGGATCGCAGGTTTCTTACAGTACTGGGTGTCAGTCTGGTATTCGCGCTGGTGGTTTCGAGCGTGTTCTATCAGATGACGGCGCGTTCCTCGAGCCCTTCGCGGAGGGCAGAATCGACCGATCAAAAAGATGTCGTGGTGACCGCGCGGCCACTTGGCGTGGGCGTGATGGTCAAGCCCGCCGACGTCAAGGTAGTCAAGATGCCGGCCGCGGCTTTCCCCAAGGGCGCGTTTACCAAGGTAGAGGACGTGCTTGACCGGCCGGTGATCTCAAACATCCTTCTGGAAGAGCCTATCCTTGAAGGCCGTTTGGCGGCCAAGGGCAGCGGCCTGGGTCTCGCGCCGACAATTCCTGTGGGAATGCGCGCGGTAACGGTGCGGGTCAACGACGTCGCCAGCGTTTCTGGTTTCGTGTTACCGGGCATGCGCGTGGACGTCCTGGTGACCGGCCGGCCCCCAAGCGCCGATGGCGACATGACCTCCACCGTGCTGCAGAACATGCTGGTGCTGTCGGCTGGCACAACCATCCAGGCGGATGCGCGCGGCCAGGCGATTCAAGCCCCCACCGTGACCTTGCTGGCGACGCCGCAGCAATCGGAAACACTGACGCTTGCGGGCAACGAGGGACGGCTCCAGCTGGTATTGCGCAATTCGAGCGATCAGAACGTGGAAACGACTACCGGCCGCTATATTAGCGAGCTGTATGGCGCGCCCCGCCGGGCCGTGGCTGCCGCTCCGGCGGCGCCCAAGCCCGCCCCACGGCCTGTGGTGATCGCGGCCGCGCCGCCACCGCCACCGCCGCCACCACCACTGGAGCAGATTGTGGTCATCCGGGGCACGACTAAGACCGTAGAAACCATGCCCAATCGGGTAGCGAACTAACGGAGACAACGAATATGAATCGCAACTCTATCTTTCTATCCAACGGCGTCGCGCCGGCGATGCCGTTTCGCGGCGCACTATTGGTGGCCGGCCTCCTGCTGGGAGCCGCCGCGAGTTTTGGGCAAAGCGCTGAAGATCTGCGCCTAACCGTCGGCAAGAGCGTCGTGATCGACTACCCTGCCGACATCCGCCAGATCTCCACCAGCAGCCCGGACATCGTGGACGCCAGCCCCGTCACCACGCGCGAGATTTTGCTGCACGGTAAGGGACTCGGCAACGCCACGCTGGTGGTTTGGAGCAAGAATGGCGAGCGGACGTTCTACAACGTCACGGTGGATCTCAATCTGGATTCCCTGCGCAAGATCCTGAAGGATTCGTTCCCCAATGAGCAGATCGTCCCGGAGAGTTCCCGCGATTCGCTCACTCTTAACGGCCACATTTCGACGAAAGACGTGGGCGATCGGGCAGTGGCGCTGGCCACCAGCTTCGCAAAGAACGTGGTCAACAATATGCAACTTGGCACCCCGCCCGTCGAAAAGCAGATCTTGCTGCGAGTAAGATTCGCTGAATTGGACCGCACTAAGGAAGAGACCTACGGCGTCAATTTGTTCGGGCAACCGGGCCAAACAGGGGTTTATACTTCCACCCAGCGTTCGGGCATCTCTTCGACCACCAGCACTGGCGGTCAGAACGCCCTCAGTATTGGGTCGGCGTTGAACATCTTCGCCTTCAATCCCAAGCTGAACCTCGGCGCTTTCATCCAAGCGTTGCAGAACGAAAACATTTTGCAGATCCTGGCGGAGCCGAATTTGGTCACCAGCAACGGCAAGGAAGCCTACTTCCTAGTAGGCGGCGAATTCCCCGTGCCGATTCTGCAAGGCGGCGGTAACTCGGGAGCGGTCACGGTGCAGTTCCGCGAATTTGGTATCCGTCTGCGGTTCACTCCGGTGGTAACCGATAACAAGACCATTAAGCTGCATCTGTCGCAGGAGGTGTCAACCCTGGACGCGGCCAATGGCGTAACCTTTAGCGGTTTTGTCATTCCCGCTATATCGACACGCCGTACCGAGTCCGACGTTGAACTGGGCGAAGGACAAAGCTTCGCAGTGTCTGGATTGCTGGACAATCGCGAAACCGAGAGCTTCAGCAAACTACCTTTCTTGAGCGACCTGCCAGTACTGGGCAGCTTGTTCAAGAGCAAAGCCAAGAAGACCAACCGCACCGACCTGCTGCTGATCGTCACCCCGGAAGTAACGCTACCGCTGGGGCCCAACGATCCGCGGCCTGAGATCGCCTTCCCGAAGGACTTCCTGGTGCGTTTGAGCCAGGCCGACATTCAGGCGGCAAAGGACAAAGCCTCGGGCAAAAAGAACTGACAGAGCCCGCGGCGGCCGTTGAGGGACCCAGCCGGAATGAGTACACCCGTTCAGAAAGATTCGCAGATCACCGCGCTCTTGATTGCACCCAACCGCGAGTTGGCGCAGCAATTCGTGGCCACGCTGCCGCAGACACGCGCGTTCCAGATTCTGGCGGATCTGAAGAGCTATCCGCCCGCGGCAACCCTGGAAGTCCGGGTCCGGCAATTGAAGCCCAGCGTGGTGTTGCTGGATCTGGCGACGGACCTGGCGGCTGCCACCGAGCTCATCCACTTCATCACGGGATTGAATCCTCCGCTGCAAGTGGTGGGTCTGCACACGCGCAATGATTCGGATGCGATTCTGCAGTCACTCCGGGCGGGCGCTACGGAGTTTCTCTCGGCTCCCTTCGAACTGTCTTCCCAGCGCGACGCCATCGCGCGGCTCCGCCGTTTGTGCGGATCTGAAGTTCCCGAAAGTAACGGAGCCGGCCATGTTGTGGCTTTTTCGAGTGCCAAGCCGGGATCGGGCGCCTCCACTTTGGCCACGCAAACGGCCTTCGCCTTGCGGCGGCTGACGGGCCAACGGATTCTGCTGGCGGACTTCGATCTTACCGGTGGCACCATCGGATTTTATTTGAAGCTGAGCCATAACTATTCGGTAGTCGATGCGCTGCAGCATGCGGAGCATTTGGACCCGACTCTGTGGAGCTCGCTGGCGGTGAGCCATGGGGGGCTGGACATACTGCCCTCGCCGGCTGCGCCTTATGCCGAACCGGTCGATGGCGGGCGGCTGCGCCTGTTGATCGATCACGCCCGCCAACTCTATGACTGGGTGATCCTCGATCTGCCCACCGTGTTCAGTCAGATCAGTTTGACGGCGCTCGCGGAGTGCGAGCGGGCATACCTGGTTACCACTTCCGAGCTGCCGAGCCTGCACCTGACCCGCAAAGCCATGGGTATGATCGCGCAGATTGGTTTTCCCAAAGAGCGCTTCGAAGTGCTTGTGAATCGCGTGGAGCGCCGGGACGACATCGGAGCCGCCAATTTGGAGAAATTGTTTAACTGCCCGGTGCACACCAGTCTGCCCAACGATTATTTTTCGCTGCACCGCGTCGTGACCCTGGGACAACCTCTGGGCGCCGAAGGGGAGCTCGGTAAGGCCATTGAAAAACTGGCGGCCGGTTTGTGCGGCGCGCTGGATGAAGGGAAAAAACCAGGGTCGCCGGTGCGAGAAATGAAGCCGGTCTTGTCGCATGCATGAGGCCAGCGGCGCGCAGGTTTGAATAGGCCCGAGAAATTGGATAGGAAAGCTTAGACCAACATGTTTCCCACAACCGACAACGCTAACAAGAATACCCAGCAGGTTTCCTGGGAACAACGGCTGCTTAAGAACGCCGGCCGCCAGAAAACCAATCTTAAGCCGGAATATCAGGAGTTGAAGTTCACACTCCACCGCAAGCTGGTAGATAAGATCAACCTCGAGGCGCTGGCCACCATCGATAACCAGCGCGTGCGCGCGGAAGTGCGTCAAGCGGTCATCCAACTGATAGATGCCGAGCCCACGCTCCTGAGCTCCCTGGAAAAACAGCAGATCAGCGATGAGGTGCTCGACGAGGTCTTTGGTCTGGGACCGCTCGAGCCACTGCTGACCGATCCCACCATCTCCGACATCCTGGTGAATACCTATAAACAGGTCTATGTCGAACGCCGCGGGCTTTTGGAACTGACCAATGTCAGCTTCCGCGATGACCAGCACCTGCTGCGCATCATCGATAAGATCGTCAGCCAGGTGGGCCGCCGCATCGACGAATCGACGCCGATGGTAGATGCCCGCTTAAGCGACGGGTCGCGCGTTAACGCCATCATTGCTCCGCTGGCGGTGGACGGGCCCTTGCTCTCCATTCGCCGGTTTTCGACCGATAAGTTGATGCCGCCCGATCTGGTCGAGCGCAACGCCATGACTCAGGGCATGATGGAACTGCTCGAAGCCGCTGTAAAGGCGCGTCTCAACATCATCATCGCCGGCGGTACCGGCTCCGGTAAGACCACGCTACTCAATGCGCTCTCGTGCTTCATCAACGGCAAGGAGCGCATCGTGACCATCGAGGACGCCGCAGAATTGCAGCTGAAGCAGCCGCATGTGGCGCGCCTCGAAACCCGCCCGGCCAACCTCGAAGGCACCGGCGCGGTACGGCAGCGTGAACTGCTGGTCAACAGCTTGCGTATGCGGCCCGACCGCATCGTGGTGGGCGAAGTCCGTGGCGAGGAAGCGTTGGACATGTTGCAGGCCATGAATACGGGCCATGACGGCTCCTTGACCACGGTCCACGCCAATTCCCCCCGCGACGCTGTGTCGCGCCTGGAGGTAATGGTCTCGCTCGCCAATTCCAATATGCAGCTGGTTTCGATCCGTCAGCAGATCGCCAGCGCGGTGCACCTGCTGGTGCAGGCATCCCGCATGAGCGACGGTTCGCGCCGCGTGGTCTCCATCACCGAGGTAACGGGTATGGAAGGCGAGGTCGTGACGCTGCAGGATCTATTTGTCTTTGAAAAGCGCGGCATGGATCCTGACGGGAAGGTTGTGGGGCGCTTTGCCGCAACCGGCATTCGTCCGAAGTTCTACGAGAAGTTATTGAGCGCCGGTATCCGCTTGCGTCCGGATCTATTCGAAGAAGTGATGGAGATCTGATCATGGGTTCATTCTTTGTAATCCTCTTCGCGATCTGGGGTGTCACGATGGCAGCCTGGTTCATGGTCTCGAAGTACTTCAAGTCTTCCGATATTGATCGTGTTAAGGCTCGCCTGCTTGGAACCTCGCGCGCCAAGGCGGCCAAGGCCAAGAAAGGCCAGCCCGTCGAGAAACAGGTGATCATCAACCGGAATGACTCCAAGAATCAGTTCGCCCAGGTGCTGGTTGAAAAATATCGTTTGGGTCCGAAACTCGCGATTCTCATGGAACAGGCGGGACTAAACTGGCCTCCGGCTCGGCTCGTGCACTTGACCATCATGACGCTAGGTTCCACGCTGGCGATCGGCTGGCTGTTCTTGCCTCTCCCGAAGCCGGTTACGTTCGTAGTGGCACTGGTCGCCGCGACTATTCCGTGGCTCTATGTCATGCGCAAGCGCAAGGTCCGGCTGCATAAGTTCGAGGAGTTGTTCCCGGAAACCCTGGAGTTTGTCTCGCGCTCGATGCGCGCCGGGCACGCCTTTTCAGTCTCCCTTGAAATGATTCATCGCGAATTCCCGGAGCCGATTTCCGGCGAATTCCGGCGTACCTTCGAAGAGCACAACTTAGGCTTGCCGATTGAAGTCGCTCTGCAGAAGCTAGCCAAGCGCGTTCCTTCGCTGGACGTGCACTTCTTTGTTTCGGCGGTGCTGCTGCAGAAACGTACAGGTGGAAACCTGGCTGAAATTCTGGACAAGCTGGCCTACGTGATTCGGGAACGCTTCAAACTGCGGGGACGAATCCGCGCAGTGAGCGCCCACGGAAAAATGACCGCCACTGCCCTCAGCTTGATTCCCGTGGCGGTAGCGGTGCTGATGTTCTATACCAACCCGGAATACGTCAAGTTCTTTTTCACCGACGAAGTTGGGCAACTCATGTTGGGCTCCGCCGTGGCCCTGCAATTGATTGGCTACGGCATCATGCAGAAGATCGTGAAGATCGAGGTTTAGATTTATGTCCCTGCTTCTTCCTCTGTTGATTTTTTTCGGAATCGCCGTTGCGGGCGCCATGTATGGCATGAAGTTTTATGTGCGCCCGAAGGAGGCCATGGATCGCGTGGTAGGCGGCGCGCAGCCTACCGACGATATGCCCGCGCATCCCAGTTTGGCGTTCCACGACCTGATCAAGCGCTTAGGCAACTTGGTTCCGCAGTCGCCCAAAGACGTCACGGTCATGCAGCGCCGTCTCATTCGCGCTGGAATCCGCAATGAGAGTGCCCTCAAGGTCCTCTATGGCGCTAAGGCGGTAATGGGACTTAGCTTCCCGTTGATCGCCCTGGCATTTGTGGCTGGCTCGGAAACCGATCCCAGCAACAAATTCATGGTGGTTCTGCTCGCTACCGCGATGGGTTTCTTCGGACCCAACGAATATGTGCGCAGAAAGGCGGCGCGCCGGCAGAAAGAAATCGCGCGCGGCCTTCCCAATGCCCTCGACTTGTTGGTGGTTTGCGTCGAGAGCGGACTGGGCCTGGATCAAGCAATTCTGCAAGTCTCCAAGGAACTGGAACACGCCCATCCGGAAATCAGCCAGGAATTTGGCCTGGTGAACCTCGAATTGAAGGCCGGCAAGCGCCGCGTGGAAGCTCTGCGGAATCTCGCCGAACGCACCGGCGTCGACGACCTGAAGAAACTGGTTGCGGTGCTGATTCAAGCCGACCGCTTCGGCACCGGCGTCGCGCAGAGCTTGCGCGCGCACTCCGATTTCATGCGCGTCCAAGCCCGCCAGGTGGCCGAAGAAAAGGCCGCCAAGTTGGGTGTGAAACTGATCTTCCCTATCTTCTTCTGCATCCTGCCTTCGCTGTTTGTGGTGACGGTGGGGCCGGTAGCCATGAAGATTATCCGCGAGTTAGTACCGATGATGAACAACATCTAGGACCCGGCTAAAGCTTAGTCCTAGAAGAGCCGAATTCACTGTTATCAGGAAAGGAGAAATACGATGGATTCTTCCACTGTTCGAATCGTTTGTGCCGTGCTGGCGGTCCTGTTTCTTGGGATCATCGTGCTGCGTCGCAAAAAGAACGCCGAATAACCGGAAAGCTCCTTTCCCGGAGACGCGGGATTGAGGCGGTTTCGTGCTGCCCCAGCCCGCGCCTTCCGCGAAAGATGTCTTTCTTGATGTTCTCAATCGTTTAAGAGGTAAGCGGAGTTATGGGAGCTCGAATTTTGGCCGACGGAATCTATGGAGGCGGTGCGGCACCAGCGCGGGCCGCGGGAGTAATGCATGTTGCGTAAGTTCTTCTTGACTACAGTGGGGACTCTGGCCTTGCTTGCCTGCAACGCCCCGGCCGCAACCTTCGGCATCCGCGTACCCATCGGCGGCCAGGCCATCGATCTTGCTATCGATCAGCCGCGCGGTGTGCTCTATATTGCCGATTTCACTGCTAGCCGCATTGACCGGATGAATCTGGCTACGTATCAGCTGCAGGCGCCGATCCCGGTAGATCCGAATCCCAGTTCCATGTCCCTTTCGCCTGACCGTCGGTGGCTCCTGGTCTCGCATTTCGACAATCCCCAGACCGGGCCTGCCACGCACAACCACCTGACGCTTATCGATCTGGTTAATGGCAATGCCAAACAACTCTACCAATTGCAGGATCCGCCGCTCGCCGTCGCTTTTGGCGCAGACAACCAAGCACTCGTAGTCACCACCAAAGAATTTCTCTTATATAATCCGGGATCCAACACGGCGTCCCTGCTGGATACGGTCGCCGATCTGACTACTAAGACTATTCCGGCGCCCGACGGGACCTTTCCGCTTGACATCACCACCGCGTCCGTCGCCCGCTCGGGAGACGACCTGTCGATTTTCGGTGTAGGCGGTTCGAGCAGCACCATTACATTTCGCTACGACGTGGCCGCCCATAAGGTGACCCCCGGCGAAATCGTATTGTCCACCGGCAACCTGGGGCCTCGCGCGGTGAGTATGAATCAGGATGGCTCGCGTGTGATGGTGGGTTGGATTATGCTGCAGCGCGGCAAAGGCATTACCAACTTTGTCCCTCAGAGCACCAATCAATTCAGTGTCGGGACCAGCCTCTTTGACGACTCGCGCGGGTTGATCTACGCGCAAATCCCGACGAAGGAAAAAGAAGCTCCTGTCCTGCAGATTTTGGCACAGGATAATCTCACGGTTATCGAACGGCTTAAACTGCCAGAAAACACTACCGGTAAGAGCATCTTCAATCCCCAATCCAGCGTGATGTATTCGATCTCCGACTCGGGTGTTTTGGTTTTGCCCGTCGGATACCTGAATTCCATGCCGCGGTTGAGGACGTCTTCGCCGAGTTTGTTGTTCCGCGGGAACTTCTGCGATAGCAGCGTCATCTCTCGAACCCTTACGGTCTCGGATCCAGGCGGCCTGCCCACCTCATTCAGCTTTAATCCCGCTACTCCTGGAGTGACGGTTTCTCCTGCGACGGGCTTCGCGCCCGCAACGGTTACGGTTACCGTCGACCCAGCGGCTTTCTCCGCCCTTCATGGAACCGATGCGCTGGATCTGGGCCTCACTTCGACGAACGCCGTTAACGTGATCGATCCCGTGCGGGCGCTGGTAAATCATGCCGAGCCCAACCAGCGGGGGACCATTGTGGAAGTGCCTGGAACCCTGGTCGATATCCTGGCGGATCCCGTGCGCGATCGCTATTACGTATTGCGCCAGGACAATAACACGGTAGAGGTTTTCGATGGGGCCAACAATACGCTGCTGCAGACGCTGCGTACGAATAACGTTCCCACTACCTTGGCGATTAGTTACGACCATCAGTTTCTGTATATCGGCCACGACGCTTCTCAAACCTTGGCTATCTATAATCTCGACGATTTCAGCCGCAAGCCCGATTCTTCCACCGACGGCGGCAACGGAAACGTAGTGCGCTCCCTGGCGGTTACTAGCAACCGCATCATCGCGACCTCGCGGGATTACAAAAACCAGGGACACATTCTGTTCATCGACCCCGTGACCTTGGAGGCTAGTCAGCCGGAAGCGGTTGGAGTCTGGAAGAACCTAATCGCCACGGGATCGGTTGCCACCGCAAGCGCGGACGGATCTCAGGCCATGGTGGCGACGCCCGATGGCTTTACTTTCCTCTACGATGCCAGCGTGGGCGATGTTTCGGTCTCCCGTCAGGATTTCACAGCTCTCGCCGGATCTTACGGCGCGTCGCCTGGCATCTTCGCCGTTGATACACATTTGCTCAATGGATCGCTGGTTCCTTTTCTGGATTTGGATTCCTCCGCCGGCCAGTCGTCAGGCCTGGTGTTCACTGCGGGAGCCGTGCGCACGGGAGCGGCCGACTCGATAAGCCCTGGCATCGCGGAGCGGGTCAATTTCTCCACCGGCGGCGCCATCCTTCCGACGGCCACTGTCGAGGCGCCTCTGCTGCCCGATCCGAACGGGATCATGGGCAAGTTTATCCGCAGCCTGGCGGTCTTGCCGTTTCACAATTCTTTTGTCAGTCTGTCGGTTTCCGGCCTCACGCTGCTGGCCGCGAACTACGATGCTCCGTTGCCGCAGCCGATCATATCGAGCGTAACCAGCGCAGCGGATGGAGCGTCCGGTGTTGCGTCCGGGGGGTTGATTTCAATCGCCGGCACTAATCTCAGCACGTCCACTATCGCAGCCAGCGGCGCGCCGCTGCCGACCATTCTTGGTAATAGCTGCGCGACTGTGAACGGGAGCCCGATTTCGTTGCTTCTGGTCTCTCCATCGCTGATCAATGCGCAATTGGATGAGCTAGCGGCGGGACCCTCAGTGATGATCATTCGGACGCCGCAGAACAAAAGTCCCGACTTCAAATTTACGGTAGCCCCCACTGCTCCAGCGGTCTTCCTCAACGGGCAGTCCGGCACGGATACCAACCTGCCGAACATTACTCGAGATTTCAACGGCCTGCAGGTAACGGCTTCCAATCCGATTCATCGTGGCGATTCACTGACCATCTATGCGGCGGGATTGGGTCTTACTTCGCCCGTGGTGGCTGCCGGAACTGTATCGCCGGCCAATCCCCCGGCAGTGGCTGTGGTGCAACCCACTGTGACGCTCAATGGGACAGAGATCCCCGTGACGTTCGCGGGGCTGGCGCCTGGACAGATTGGTGTGTACCAAATTACGGTCACCGTTCCGACGTATGTACAGCTCGGATTGAGTGTGCCGCTAACCATTAAACAGAGCGGACAGTCGCAGACGATCAATGTCCGCGTAGTGAATTAGAACAAATGGCGCGGACCGGAGCGGATTGGTTCGCCCGGCAAGCGCCTCACACGTGAAAGAGCACGGGAAAGAACAGGGGAGAGTGATATGAGACTGTATCGAGTGTTCGGAGTTTGCGCGATGGGGCTGATGGCATGGGTTCCGTCGGCGATGGCCCAGAAATGGGAATTTGGCGGCGGCATAGGCGGCAGTTTCTACTTGTCGCGGGATGTGACCAACGGTTCCAACGCGGCCAGCGCCAAGCTGAAAACCGACGTTGCCAGCAGCGTCTGGCTGGGAAACAACTCCAGTGGCAAATGGGGCGGCGAAGTCCGCTACGACTATCAACGCGGCGACTATTCGCTGGAGCGCGGCTCCACGTCAGCCCGTTTTGGCGGCGAAACGCACGCCATCCACTACGATATCTTGTGGCACGCCACACCACGCGGCTCTAAAGTGCGCCCCTTCCTGGCAGCCGGCGCGGGCATCAAGGTTTACCGTGGTACTGGCCAGGAGCTAGTTACTCAGCCGCTCAGCCAATACGCGCTGCTCACCAAAGGCAACGAGTTGAAGGCACTGCTCAGCTTGGGCGCCGGCGTTAAGTGGCAGATCTCACCCTCGTTCCAGTTCCGCGTGGAAGTGCACGATTACATCACGCCTTTCCCCAAGGAAATCATCGCCCCGAATGTGGGTTCGAACGTGTCCGGCATCATGCAAAATATTGTGCCCCTGGTGGGAATCGCCTATACCTTCTGAGGGCTCGCCCTCCGGCGAGGATGAACCGGTATGTACTTCGACGCCACTCCGATGAACATGACCATCCTGCTGGTGGTCTCACTGGCGATCATCGCGATCATCCTGCTGATGCGTGGGCGGTATGACAGCAACCTTCCGTTGCTCTATTACAGCGCCGCCCTTACAGTCAATGCGTTCGCGGACCGGAGTCTGTCCCCCTACCTGCTCTACTCCGGAATCGCCTTCGCACTGATCCTGCGCTTCGAGTTCATGGGCAAAGGCTTCACCAAGTTCATCGGCGCTTTAACATCCGTTGCTATGGGCCTCACCGTTGTCGTATTCCTGGATCAGGTATTCGGGGACGGGCGCGGATTGTTTTAGAGCCCGCGCTAATCTTTCGTCACCGGCAGCCCCGCTTCGTTCCAGGCTCGCCATCCGCCATCGAGCGAAATCGCATCGCGATAGCCCATGCGCCCGAGTGCATCGGCTACCAGCGCCGACCGGTAACCACCCCCGCAATACAGCACCATTTTCGTCGAGGTGTCCGGTACGCGAGTTTCGATGTCGCGCTCGATAGTCCCCTTGCTCATATGAATCGCGCCCTCGGCATGCCCGGCGGCCCATTCGTGGTCCTCGCGGACATCGATCAAGAGGTGGCCTTCCCGTGGCATCTTCTGGTATGCGGCAATATCCACTTCCGCAACCCGCGATTTCGCGTCGTTCACCAAAGCCAGAAAGCCGGGATTGTGCACTTTGTGGGGAATACTCATGAAGTCTCCTGCCGGCGAACTAATGCACGCGCCGAATGCGCGCCCCAACGCCCGCCAGCTTCGATTCGATTCTGTCATAACCGCGGTCAATGTGGTAGACCCGGTCGATGACCGTCTCCCCCTGCGCCGCGAGCCCGGCCAGAACCAGGGAAGCGCTGGCGCGCAGATCGCTAGCGATCACCTGCGCCCCGGATAGCGCCATGGGTCCGGCTACCATCGCCTGGCGTCCCTCCAGCCGGATATTGGCGCCCATGCGAGCCAGTTCCTGGGCATGCATGAAGCGGTTCTCAAAAATGGTTTCCGTGATGATGGAAATCCCCTCGGCGCGCGTCATGAGAGCCATAAACTGGGCCTGCAAATCGGTGGCGAAGCCAGGGTGCTCCTCCGTGGTCACGTCCACGCTGCGAAGCTTCGCCCCGCAACGAACTCGCAGAGTTCCCGGCACGGGTTCGCTCACTTCGACGCCCGCGCTGCGCAGCTTGGCGATAAAGGCGCGCAGATGATCCGGCTCGCAACCGGTTACATTCAGGTCCCCTCGCGTCATCGCTCCCGCGATTAAGAAAGTGCCGGTCTCGATGCGGTCGGCAATGATAGCGTGCTGCGCGCCACCCAGTTTTGCGACGCCTTTGACGCGGATCACCGAGGTTCCCGCGCCCTCGATACTTGCGCCCATTTTTGTGAGCAACGCAGCCAGATCCACTACCTCCGGCTCGCGCGCCGCGTTGTGGATCACGGTGTCCCCGCGCGCCAGCACCGCGGCCATCAGCAAGTCTTCCGTGCCGGTGACGGTAATGCGGTCGAAATGCACCTCCGCGCCCTCCAGGCCGTTGGGAGCTTCCGCCTCAATGTAGCCGTGCTCCTGGTGGACCGTGGCCCCCAGTTGCTCGAGTCCGGCCACATGCAGATTGATGGGACGCGCGCCGATGGCGCATCCGCCCGGAACCGAAACCCGTGCGCGCCCGCAGCGTGCAACCAGCGGACCCAGCACCAAACTCGACGCGCGCATGGTCTTCACCAGATCATAGGGCGCCTCTGCATTCTGGATTGCGTCCGCTCGTACCGTAACCCGCTCGCCTTCCACCGTGACGCGCGCGCCGGCATGCTCCAGCAACTTCTCCATCGTGTGGATATCTCGCACCGGGGGAATGCGATCCAGTTGAACCTCATCCGCGGTCAATAGACACGCGGCGAGGGCCGGCAGGGCAGAATTCTTCGCTCCACTGACGGCGATCTCACCCTCGAGCGGCACGCCGCCTTGAATCTCAAACTTGTCCAAATGAAGCCAACGCCTCCCGAATCCGCCCGCCCGCCTGGGCCAGCAATCGCTCCGCTTCGCCGCGCGAAACTTTGGTCTTTTCCATGATGATCGCGGTGCGCACGCTGTTTCCGCCCGCTGCAAGCAATTCCGCGGCTCGCTCCATTGATACGCCGGTAGTCTGCCGGATGATACGCCGCGCGCGCTCCATCAGCTTTTGGTTGCTGGGCTGGACGTTCACCATCCAATTGCCGTAAACGTGACCCAGCCGGATCATCACCGCCGTGCTGATCATGTTCAAAACCAGCTTCGTCGCGGTCCCTGCACGGAGCCGCGTGGACCCGGCGAGCACTTCCGGCCCCGGTTTCGGCTCAATCGGATAGGCAACGGCGCGTGACAACTCCGAATCCGGCGTGCAACTGATGCCGCAAGTAACCGCTCCCATAGCGCGCGCGAGCGCCACTGCGCCCAGCACGTACGGCGTCCGGCCGCTGGCGGCGATGCCCACGAGAACGTCGCCCGGCCGGAACCCTGAAGCGACCAGGTCGCGGGCGCCTGCCTCTGGATCGTCTTCGCTCACTTCCGCTGAGCGGCTCAGCGCCTGATAGCCTCCCGCCATAATTCCCCGGACGAGGTCAGGCGGAACGTTAAAGGTCGGCGGGCACTCGGCTGCATCCAGCACGCCCAGCCGCCCACTGGTTCCCGCCCCCACGTAGACCAGGTGCCCACCCCGCTCCAGGGCGCTGGCGATCGCCTCCACGGCCTTCGCGATCCGGGGGATTTCCTGCCCGACGGCCGCCGGAATCTCGGCATCCGCGGAGTTGAAGATCCCCAGGATCTGCTCTGTTGGTAGCGAATCGAGATCCTGTGATCCGGCGTAGGACTGTTCTGTCAACAAGTCGTCAAGCATGAATCACTTATCGGTATTAAGTATCAGTATCAAGGGGTTGCGGGAGGTTCGTACTATTGTATCCCTCAAACGTCATGGCATACGGAAAATCTGATCTAGAGAACCATGTACTCGGCGACACTACATCGGCATGAAAGTCCCCAGACTGTGTTTAGCGTTCCTCGGGTTTTGTGCATTGCACGCCCATGCCGGAGCGATCCGCACCGACCCCAGAGAGGTGGACTTCTTCGCGACCTTTGCGAAAACCGCCCAGGCTCCAGGCAATTTGATCGCAGCGTTCGAATTCGGCCGCCGCGAACCTTGCTGCTTCCGGCCGAGGGTGAGATGGATCGAAATACTAGGCGTCCGCAATCGCAGGATCCCGCCTGCCGCTGAAGCCGCCAGCGCCGTTCCCGAGCCGGGCACCGCTACGCTACTCACCTTCGGTCTGCTCGGTTTTCTCGCGTACAAAAACAGAAAGAGCGCCCTGACGGACGCTCTTTCAAAACTCTGACCTTCTTTGAAGCCCGGCTCGCAGCAGGCTGCTATCTTACGCGCTAAACGAGCTGCCGCAACCGCAGGTGGATTTCACGTTCGGGTTGTTGAACTTGAATCCGGATCCTTCGAGCGTCTCCACGTAATCCACCTGTACGCCATCCAGGTAAAGGAGGCTGGCCTGGTCGATGAACAGTTGTAAGTCACCGAATTTATAGGTTTTATCCAGCATCCCAGGTGTATTCTCGAAGGCCATCGAGTAGCTGAAACCCGAGCACCCGCCGCCCACCACCGAGATCCGTAGACCCGCCGGCTTGGGCTCCTGGGTGTCCAGAATTTCCTTCACCTTGCTCACAGCTGTTTCCGTTAGTTGTACCATCTCTTTTAGGCCTCCCCTCAATTGTACTATGATGCGGAGCCAGGAGCCAAAGGTTCAGCAATCTCCGGCCAAGGGTGAATCCAAGGGTCCCTATTTGCCGTAACTTAAATACGGCGAGCCGCGTCCGATCCTGTAGCGAGGGATCGAATCTATGGACGCCTCAATTGGAATTCTCCCCTTTCCGGCAGCAGGCGAGGGAACCCGGGCGAGGACCCGAGTGGATCACAAGCATAGCGAAGAAGCGGCGCTCATACGCCGCGTCCAGGCCCGCGATGAGATGGCGTTCCGCGAAATCGTGGAGCGGTACCAGTCCAAGGTGTTCTCCATCATCTACGGCATCCTGCGCAATCGCAATGATGCAGAGGATATCGCGCAACAGGTGTTCGCCAAGGTCTACTTCTCGCTGAAGAATTTCGACTTCCGCAGTTCGCTGCTGACCTGGATCTATAAGATCACGGTCAACGAATGTTACGACTATCTGCGCAAGAAACGTGTCCGCAAGCTGGTGTATGAGAGCGATTTTTCGCAGGAAGACGCCCAGCGAATGGAGGCGTCCGAGCCGGCGGTGGATGGGTCAGTCCCAGCCGATACCCGGCTGGCGCAGCGCGACTTGATCCTAAAGCTTCTGTCGAAGGTTTCCGAAGAAGAGCGTACGCTGATTTTGATGAAGGAAGTGGAAGGCCACTCGGTCGAGGAATTGGCGGGGATGACCGGATTGAACGAAAATACAATAAAGGTAAAATTGTTCCGGACGCGCCAGAAGTTACTGAAGGCCGCCGGGAGGCTCACCCGGACGCATTAACCGGGTAGTAGGATTGTTCAAGCGGGCAATAGACCCGCGCAGCGGTTGGCTTGACAAGCTGTTGGTAATTAATGAGTGTTGAGGGAAGAACGATGCATCGCGAGATTCGAGATCAAATCGAGGACGTACTGAGCTCTTCCAACCCGGCCCAAGAACACTTGGTGCAGTGCGAAGAGTGTCGCAGCGAAGTGCAAGGCATGCAGGAACAGAGGGCGCTTATTCGCGAATTGCGGGCCCCCGAAGATTTTGCAGCCGACTTGCATCCCAGCTTCTACGCGCGTGTGATGGAACGCATCGAAGCAGAAGGCCCCATTTCCATCTGGAACCTGTTCATTGAGTCGGCATTCGGACGCCGCATTGCCGTAGCGTCGCTGGCGTTGGCCCTGCTGATCGGCGTTTATCTGGTAACCTCGGAGCGCTCATCTGAAGATGCTATAGTCACCGCGCAGGAATCGCAGCAGGTGATCCCTGGGGAAATGATCGTACCAGGGGAAGACGCTCCGGCGCGAGTGATTACGCAGATGGACGAATCTTGGGCGACGCCATCGTCTGAAGACGCCGTGCTGGCCAACCTGGTCACCTATCACGAGCAATAGTCTATGGCTCCCACCAGCAAGAATCCGAGAGTCATTGGAACGCTGGTGGTAGTATTTTTGGCGGGAGTGGCCGTAGGAGCCCTGTTCATGCAGATGGGACTGCACGAGAAATTGCACCGCACTGTTTCCGCCGCCACGGCGCCGTCTGTTCGCAAGGGCGCCACCAGCGATGCACTGGTGCAGAGGTTTAAGACCGAACTGAATCTTTCAGGAAGTCAGACCGAAAAAATTGCAATGGTGCTTGACGACTACCGCGAGTACTACAAGAGCCTGCAGGATCAGTTGGACGACGTTCGCTCTA
>CAZDGT010000022.1:0-5045 GCA_964504905.1 uncultured Bordetella sp.
CGCCACCGCGAGGTTGTTCGTTTCCTTCTGCAGGATCGGGGCTTTGAACGTGCCCGCGCGAAATACGGTCACGAACTGCTCATCGCTGAATGGCTTGCCGAACCGCAGCGCATGCAACCCGTCACGGCGACTCAGCGCTGGGACCTGCCTGTCATTGAATCCGTTGGTGACCTGGCGGCTTGGCTATCCCTGAATGTCAACCAGCTAGAGTGGTTTGCCGATCTGAAAGGCCTGGGTTGCAAACTACATCAACCTAAGCTGCAACACTATCACTACCGCGTCTTGCCTAAGCGTTCCGGCGGCGTTCGGCTGGTGGAAAAGCCAAAGACGCGCCTCAAGGAATTGCAGCGGCAAATTCTCTCCAATATTTTCAATCGCATTCCTGTCCACACGGCGGTCCATGGCTTTGTAAGGCGACGCTCCATCGTATCTTTTGCCGCACCCCACGTCGGCAAACAGATACTGCTGCGGCTGGACTTGCAGAATTTCTTTCCAGCTTTCCCGGGGGCGCGTGTCCAAGCCCTCTTCCGAACGCTTGGTTATCCGGAGAAGGTCGCCGATCTCCTGGGCGGTCTTTGTACCAACACCGTTCCTCGCGATTTCTGGGGCGTACGGCCGCCCGACATTGATACGACACAATGGTACGACCTACGGAACCTGTATGCGCGCCCGCACCTGCCACAAGGTGCACCGACTTCACCAGCGGTTGCCAACCTTACGGCCTATCGTCTAGATTGCCGTCTACTGGGCCTGGCCAAATCCGTGGGGGCCGATTACACCCGCTACGCTGACGATCTCGCGTTTTCGGGCGGCGCGGAATTTAGCCGAGTTGTCGAAAGATTCTCGGCGCATGCCGCTGCAATAGCTCTCGAAGAAGGCTTTAGCGTTAACTATCGCAAGACGCGCGTCATGCGCCAAGGTGTGTGCCAGCGCCTAGCGGGAATCGTGGTGAACCAGCAAGAAAGTCTTCCTCGGTGCGACCTCGAACTATTGGAAGCCACGCTGACGAACTGCATCCGGTCTGGCCCCGAATCTCAGAACCGCGCCGCGCACCCGAATTTCCGCGCGCATCTGGGAGGCCGCATCGGCTTCGTGGAAATGATCAATGGCACGAAAGGTCAGCGGCTGAGAGGGCTGTTTAACGCGATCAATTGGGAATGAAGCATGCGAGAAGATGACCGGCTATTCGTAACGCAGCGCCACCATTGGATCCAATTGGGTCGCGCGGCGAGCAGGCCAGTAGCAGGCGGCCAGACCGGCTACCGCGACTGCGGCGATCACCGCGGCGAGAGTCACCGGATCGTAGGTGGGGATACCGTAGAGCTGATTGGTAAGGATGCGCACGACCGCGAAGGTAACCAGCAGGCCGGCCACGACGCCGACGGCAATCAGCCGCAGCCCCATCCACAGAACCATTCCAACCACATCGGAATGGGCCGCGCCGAGCGCCATGCGCACGCCAATCTCCTGCGTCTGGCGCGAGACGGTATAGGAGATGACGCTGTAAACTCCGATGGTGATGAGCACAAGCCCCACGCCGCCGAAAATAGCCAGTAGTACAAAGCCAAAGCGCGGCTGGGCGTAGACGAAGTCTCTGAGGAACTCTTCCAGCGTGCCGGTAAACGTGAGCGCCACGTTGCGGTCCACCGCCCAGATCTCACGACGTAAGTTGTTTGCGAGTCCCGCAGGGTTGACGGCCGTACGAACGAGGACGGCGCGATCAAAGGTTCCCGTCATCGTATAGGGAATGTACATTTCGGGCACAGGCGGGTCTTGAATCCCCTGATTCTTCGTGTCGGATGCAACTCCAATCACCTCAAACACAGGATTCTCCACCTTGCCTTCGGGCATGCTCTCCAGCATCGTAATCCTAATCTTCTGGCCCGTGGGGTCTTCATTTTCGAAGAAGCGCTTGGCCAACGTCTGGTTGATCACAGCGACGCGGCGGGCGTCATTTACGTCGAACTCCGACAACAGTCTTCCGCGCAGCAGTTTGATTCCGATGGTTGGGAAATAGCCCTCGCTGCAGAGCGTGTAGATCGCGTTCCATTTCTCGGAATGGGTCTTGCCTGGAATGTCGATCTCACTGCGAATGCCGCCGAAAGGCGGGACTGTAGTGGTAGTGGTCGCCGCGACGACTCCGGGCAGCGCGTGGAGACGTGCCAGCAACTGGGTATAGAAACGCTGCTTCTGGGCCGTGGTCTGGTATTGTCCTTTCGGCAAGGGGAGCCGTGTAAACAAGAGGTTGTCCGGCCGGAACCCGAGATCCACCTGCTGGAGAGCGACAAACGTCCGCATCATCAAACCGGCACCGACCAGTAGTACGAGCGACAAGGCCACTTCCACGATGACCAGGGCATTGCGTAGCCGCCCCCGGCGGAACCCGCCACTGACGCCTCTGCCTGCTTCTTTGAGCGGCTCCACTAAGTGCTGATTCGCGCTTTGCAAGGCCGGCGCCAGACCGAAAATCAGGGCCGTGACGATTGCAATTCCAAGGCTGAACAACAAGACGGGGATATTCAACTGAATGACGACTTCCCGAGGGATCATTCCATCGGGAATCAGCGCGACGATGCCTTTAAGACCCACATAGGAGAACAGACAACCGAGCACGCCTCCGGCTAACGCCAGCAGTAGACTCTCGGTCAACAACTGGCGGATCAGTTCGCTAGGCTTGGCGCCCAGCGCTCCGCGGATGGCCATTTCCTTTTCCCTCCCCGAGGCGCGAGCGAGGAGCATGTTGGCCACATTGGCACAGGAAATAAGCAGCAACAGTCCGACCGCCGCGGCGAGAGTGTATAGCGTCCTGCGGAATGGCCCGATCAGGCTGTCGACCCAGGAGACCACTTGGACGCGGAATTTATCGGGATAGTTAGCGGGGTAAACTTTGGCGAGCCGCTGAGCGATCAAGTCAAGGTCCGCCTGCGCCTGCTGGATGGTGACGCCAGGCTTCAGTTTTCCCTGAAAATTCCAGGACCGTGCACTCATCTCGCGGTCTGCCCGGTTCAAGGAGACGGACTGCCAAAGATCCGCCCCCAGTTTGGTGAAGCGCGGCGGCATGATCCCTACGAGCGTGGTGGGGACGCCATTGAGCACGAATGTCTTGTTGACGATGGAACGATCCAGGTTGTAGCGCGTGAACCAAAGCTTGTAGCTCATGACGAAGACCGGCGGCGCCCCTGGGCGTGCGTCATCCGGCACAAGCGTGCGGCCCAGCATGGCGGGCACGCCGAGAAAGCGGAACATGTTCGGCGTGACGGCGCCAGCGGAGAACTGCTCCGTACCCTCGGGCGTACTCTGCAGGGCGTCCTGAAACGATCCGCCGATGACCTCCTCGAATACATGGTTCTGCTCTTCGTAGTCTAGGAACTCCGCGGTTTGCATAGATTGCCGCCCGCCTGGGCGGCTGCTCGCGAGGTCATGGATCTGGAGCACCACTACCCGCTTCGCGTCCGCATAAGGGAACGGATCGAGCAGAACGTTATAGATGACGCTGAAGATGGTGGTTGAGGCGCCGATGCCGAGCGCCAGCGTGAGAATCGCAATGCTGGCAAATCCTGGCTGGTTGTACAGCCCTCTGACGCCGTAGGAAAGATCCATCCAGAATCGCCGCATATGCATCATACGGTGAAGTCACGGATTTGTTTCATAGGAATTCATTTTATTTTGCTTCCCGGGCCGAGACCGGGCAGCCTACCGCCCTATACTAAATGCCTATGCCAACAGCATTTGTAACCGGAGCGACGCGCGGGATCGGTAGGGGAGTGGCCGTAGGATTGGCGGCAAGGGGCTTCAAGGTTTTCGGTACGGGCCGCAGTATCGACTCGGCTGATTTGCCGGCGGGGATTGTACGAATCCGCTGCGATCATACAAGCGACGAAGAGACGGCGCTGGCTTTTCAACGAGTGGAAGCTGCGGGCGAAGGACTCGACGTATTGGTCAACTGCGCGTGGGGCGGCTACGAGCAAATGGTCGAGGATGGCAAGTTCACGTGGGCGGCGCCGTTCTGGCAACAACCGGCGCATCGCTGGGGCGGCATGATCGATAATGGCGTCCGTGCCGCTTTCTTCGCCTCTTCCCACGCCGCAAGAATGATGGTCCCGCGACGCCGGGGGCTCATCGTCAACATCAGCTATTGGGCGGCACAGCGGCACCTGGGCAACACGATCTATGGAATCGCGCACGCGGCGAATGACAAGATGACGCATGATATGGCTCACGAGCTCCGCGAGCACGGGGTGACAGTTGTTTCGCTATACCCAGGCTTGGTCAGGACCGAACGAGTTCTTGAAGCGGCCAGCGGAGGATGGCTGGATCTGGCGAATAGCGAGAGCCCGGAGTTCATCGGCAGAGTGGTGGCCGCGCTCTACAACAGTCCCCTGCTCTCCGAGAGATCGGGATCGGTGATCGTGGCTGCGCAAGCCGCGAAGGAGTTCGGCGTTGCCGATGTTGATGGCAAACAGCCAGTCCCGCTCACGCTGGAAGCGCTTGGAGCCTGGAAGTAGTTTGCGCCGTTTCTGCCTATAACCCGGTGTAAGTAACATTCGTTCCAAGCTCTAAGCGATCTCCGTCTGGGCGCGGGGTGGCTTTCCTGGCAGAATAAAGAGGACTGTAATGGCGCTACACACCTTTGGCCGGATTTTCCGAACCTGCCCGATTCTACTTTCGATCCTGGTATCCAGCCCGGCGGCGACGCTACCAGTTGGCTTTACGGAAACCCTGGTTTCCTCGGGGCTGTCTTCGCCTACTGCTTTTGCGTTCGCTCCGGATGGACGCCTTTTTGTATGCCAACAGGGCGGGCAACTCCGTGTTATCAAGAATGGATCTCTTCTCCCTACCCCGTTCGTGACACTTCCCGTCGACTCATCGGGCGAACGAGGGCTTCTGGGGGTTACCTTTGACCCCAATTTCGCCAGTAACCAGTTTGTCTACGTGTACTACACCGTCAACACATCCCCACGTTTCAATCGCGTCAGCCGATTCACTGCCAATGGTGACGTGGCGGCTGCGGGAAGCGAAGTTTTAGTCTTGCAGCTGGACAATTT
>CAZDGT010000023.1:0-2175 GCA_964504905.1 uncultured Bordetella sp.
CATGGACCACGCCGCCTTTGACGCCGCCTCCAGCCATCCAGAAAGTAAAGCAGCGCGGGTGATGGTCGCGGCCGTAATCGGTCGGGCTTAGTTTGCCTTGCGAATAGATCGTCCTGCCGAATTCTCCGCCCCACACGATGAGAGTATCGTCCAGCATGCCGCGCTGTTTAAGATCCTGCACCAGGGCCCATCCGCCTTGATCCACGTCTTTGGCCTGGTTCGGGAGGGCTCGAGGGAGATTCGAATGAAAATCCCAACCGTTGTGATAGATTTGCACAAACCGGACGCCGCGTTCCAGCAGCCGCCGGCTCATCAGGCAGCAATTTGCAAACGTTCCTTTTTGGCGCGCATCCTCGCCGTACATTTGGAACGCATGCTCAGGCTCCTTGGAGATGTCGGTTAGCTCCGGCACGGAACTTTGCATGCGATACGCCATTTCGTACTGCGCGATCCGCGACATGGTTTCCGGGTCTGCGATTTGCTCGTATTCCTGCTGGTTCAATTCGCGAAGGCCATCGAGCATGCGGCGGCGGATGTCCGACGGCAGGCCATCCGGATTGTTGATGTAGAGAACAGGATCGCCTCCGGTGCGTAGGGAAACGCCACTGTATTTAGACGATAGGAACCCCGCGCTCCACATGCGCGCCGACATGGCCTGGGTCGGAGCTTTTGGATCGCTGTGGCTGGCGTTCATCACCACGAACGCCGGCAAGTTCTGGCTTTCGCTGCCCAGCCCATAGGCCAGCCAGGAGCCAATACACGGCCGTCCTCCGATCATGAAACCGGTCTGGATGAACGTGATCGCCGGCTCGTGGTTAATGGCTTCGGTATGAAGTGATCGCAGGATCGCAATCTCATCCACCATCTTTGCCGTATGTGGCAAAAGCTCGGAAATCCAAGTGCCATTTTGGCCGTACTGCGCGAACTTATAGATGGAAGGAGCGATGGGAAACCGGTCCTGCCCCGCCGACATCGTCGTTAAGCGCTGGCCCTGACGGATGGAGTTTGGAAGATCCTTGTTGTACCAGTCCGTCATCACGGGTTTGTAGTCGAAGAGGTCCATCTGCGGCGGCCCGCCTAGCATGTGCAGGTAGATGGCTCTCTTGGCTTTCGGAGCAAAATGCGGCAGCCCAGGGAGTCCGCCTACCGCGGATGCATCACCGCGGAGATCTTCTCCCAACATGGTCGCCAGAGCCGCAACACCCAGCCCCCGCGCACCGCGCGCGAAGAATTGCCGGCGCGTCTCGTTAAGGATTGCCTCGCGTAGCAGGTGCGACATCATTTATTCAGCACCTCATCGAGATTCAAGAGTTCGTTCGCCAGCACGGTAAGCGCAGCGAATCTATCCACGGGAAGGGTGCTATCAGCCTTCGACTCTCCCACTGCGAGGAGCTTGTTTGCGTCATCCTTGTGGGCCTGGTAGTAGCTCAGGAAATCACCAAAGGAGCGCGCAACCACCACCTTTTCCTTCTCTCCAAAATGACGGGAGATCAACCGCGAAGTCATGAAGTCGACTTGGGCGTCCAAAGTCTGACCCGAATGCATCGCGTGTTCCGCCAGATTCCGCGCCGCCTCGACAAACTGCGGATCGTTCAAACTCACTAGAGCTTGCAGGGGTGTATCGGTGCGTTCCCGCCGGACAATGTAGGTTTCGCGAGTGGGCGCATCAAATGTTTCTAACGACGCGGGAGGCGCGCTGCGCTTCCACAATGTGTATAGGCTCCGGCGATATAAATTCTCGCCTTTGTCCTGGACATAAATCCGCGTGTTACTTTCGCGCATGGATGTCGCTTCCCAGACACCAGTAGGCTGGTACGGCTTCGCCGGAGGCCCACCCACCCGCGAGACGAGAAGTCCGCTGGTCGAGAGCGCCAGATCCCGCACCATCTCTGCATCCATACGGAAGCGCGGCCCGTGGGCCAGTAATCGGTTCTCAGGATCTTTCTGATCTTTGGTTTGAACTGCCGACTGGCGATAGGTAGCCGAGGTCACCATCAGCTTCAGCAAATTCTTGACATCCCAGCCGGATTCGCGAAATTCCACCGCCAGCCAATCGAGCAGCTCGGGATGCGAAGGCGTCTCGCCCTGCGACCCAAAGTCCTCCGTGGTCTTTACAATTCCCACGCCGAAAATCTGCTGCCAAAAACGGTTAACGGCAACGCGCGCCGTGAGTGG
>CAZDGT010000024.1:0-3896 GCA_964504905.1 uncultured Bordetella sp.
AAGAACCAAGGGAAGACTTTGAATGTAGAGGGAGATGGGACTGCGTTTCATAGGTTTGGGGAATAAGCTATCGCTGGCAGCGACGCGTTTCAGGCTCGTGACGACCCACAGACATAAACTGATGTAATGCCGGCTATGTAATGCGCTTAAGCTAGAGGAGACTGCCACAATCCGGGCCAAATTGTCTCCATCGATTTGTGCAAAGCACTCTAAAAATTGTGCACTCCCGCCCCGCGCCGGTTTTATGCGAAGGGAAGCAGGCAAAAACCGGCGGGTCCGCTCCGGATCGAGGCAGGCATTCCGCTGACCCCGGCAGATACCCTGCTGGCGCCCTGCGGTAATGCGCCTTTTCCGCGCGTTTTTATTACGTGACAACAACCTCGGCCCCCGCATATATTCTGCGGCTCTGACCGACCCTATCGTCTAGCGGTTAGGACACCGCCCTTTCACGGCGGCGGCACGGGTTCGATTCCCGTTAGGGTCGCCACTTTTGCAGGATTCATCGAACTCGCCACTTTCCGCTCAACCAGTGCGTCCGCGGCGGGTCAGAATCCCGATTTAGTCTTAAACCAGGGTGGCCATCCTGGGCGGTGCCTTCGGAGTGAGTTGCCCTTGGTGGTGTGGGGCTTTACCTTGGGAATCAAGATTAGACCGGCGGGACTTGTGCAATTGATAACTCAAATGGAGTGCTTGCTCTTGGTGCCTGAAAATCACCTGAGCGCAACGAGTTCTGGTGGTGCCGGAGTTCGATATCCGCCCGCTGGACAAATATTGGGTCGGCGCAATGAGCAGGTGGCTCCGACTCTTATAACGATCTTGCCAGTGTGACTCGGAACTCGAAACAATTCTCCTGGAACCATCACTGGGTTCGAAGCCTGCTGCTCTTTGCAGGGGCGGCGCTGGTATTTGTCCCCGACACGGCGTCGGCCCATCCCGTTAACGCAGATGCAAGCGGCTTTTACGCGGGCATGATGCATTCGGTAACGAGGCTGGATCATCTGCTGGCGACCCTGGCTCTTGGGTTACTCGCCAGTCAACGCGGAAAGCACGCGGTGCGATGGACGCTGGTGATGTTTCCGCTGGCGTTATTGGCGGGAACGGTCGCCGGAAGCCACCTGCCGGGATTGCCGCTTTTGCAAGTCGCGCCGATGCTGCTCGTTGTCGGATATGGAGTATTGCTGGCAGTGGGACCGGAGATTTCGCATCTCATCCCGGTCGAGGCGCTCGCGCTCCTGGCCGGTCTGATTCTAGGTTTCCTGACCGGAAACGACGTAACGGCGGTGCACGGCACCTGGCGATACATCGTGGGCATGGCCGTTGGCGAACTGTTGCTGGTCGCGATGGTTTCCGCGTGGGTACCGGTGGCGTCTTCGGCCAGGGGCCGCTCGCTGAGAACGATTGGAGGTGTTGTGTTTGCGCTGGTCGGGATGGTGCTGTGCGCCCGACTTGTTGCCAGCGGCGGATTCGCATCATCAAGAAGCTATCGCCTGTCCGGTGGACACGACCTGCTGGCGACAATCAAGAGTGGGCATCTGACTTTGTCCGTGATTGTCGGCGCGATTATGGGCGCGATGCTTTGGGGTGCCGGGCATGCGCTCACTCCGGGTCACGGCAAGGCCATCGTGGCGGCCTATTTGATTGGGGCGCGCAGCACCGCCTGGCACGCGTTGTATCTGGGTCTCACAGTGACCATTACGCACACGTTCGGGATATTCGTGCTCGGATTGATTGCTTTGTTCGCGTCACACTACGTCGTGCCAGAGCAGTTATATCCTTGGCTGGGTGCGATTTCGGGCTTAATCGTGGTTGGAATGGGAGGGATGATGTTGTGGCAGCGGGGGCGTCCTTTGCTAAGCAAGACTGCGCACGAGCATCACCACGAAGCAGGAGAACTTCATCATCACCATGGGCACTTACACAGCCACGATCACGCCCAAGGCGATGGTCATTCGCACCTGCCGCCGGGCGCTAACGATGAAGCGGTCACCTGGCGATCGCTGCTGGCATTGGGAATATCGGGAGGCATCCTGCCCTGCCCTTCGGCGCTGGTGCTGTTGCTCGCAGCGGTTTCGTTGAACCGGATTGCCTTTGGAATTGTGCTGGTGCTGGCATTCAGCCTCGGGCTTGCCGGAGTGCTGACGGCGGTGGGCTTGCTCTTTGTGAAGGGCAGCCGCCTCGTCCGGCGGCTGCCGAATTTTGGTCTTTGGAGTCGGGTCTTGCCGGTTGGGAGCGCCCTTGTGATTCTCCTGCTGGGCATTGGGCTCACAATCGAAGCAATATCACAAGCGTCGGACGCAACGGACGCAACGACCGAGCAACCAACCAAGTGACAAAATGCATTTTGCTGGCGCGCGCGGCATTCGGTAGAGTAGTCGGACAAGCACATGCACGTTCCTGACGGATTCCTGGATGGAAAAACAGTCGCAGCCACTGGAGCCCTGGCGGTCGGCGGCTTGGCAACCGCCCTGTACCAGGTTCGGAGGCAGGTTCCGCGACGGAAGATTCCCCTGCTCGGTCTCGCGGCCGCATTCGTGTTCGCGGCGCAAATGTTGAACTTTCCCATCATGGGTGGCACCTCCGGTCATCTTCTTGGCGGCGTATTGACGGCTGTCTTGCTGGGTCCCGGAGCGGCGGTGGTGGTGCTGGCGTCGGTCCTGATTGTGCAATGCCTGCTGTTTGCGGACGGCGGCGTCACCGCACTCGGAGCGAACATCTTCAACATGGGACTGGTCGGGGGCGCGGCGGGCTATTGGATCTTCTGCGCCGTGCGCGCGGTTTTTCCCGGAACGCGCGGCGTCATCATGGGCGCGGCGTTTGCGGCCTGGTGCGCGACGGTGCTCGCCTCCATTTTCTGCGCGGGCGAGCTGGCCCTATCGGGAACGGCAAGGTGGAGCCTGGCATTTCCCGCGATGGCGACGGTTCATATGTTCATTGGATTGGGCGAAGCCCTGATTACCGCGCTGGTGCTGGTTGCCATCACTCGGACACGGCCGGAATTGCTGCAAGTGCAGGCAGGCGAGCGCGCGGGGGCGCGCTACGGTTCGTTCCTTGCATTCGGGTTGTTGATTTCCATTGGGCTGGCGTTGTTCGTTGCGCCGTTCGCGTGCTCCTGGCCGGACGGCCTGGACAAGGTGTCGCACGCGCTGGGCTTTGAGAATCGCGCGGCAGCTCATCCGATGGTAGCCTCACCCATACCGGACTATCACCTTCCCGGTGTTGCTTCCGCCGCGCTCGCGACGTCGCTCGCGGGAGCGATCGGCACCGTCGTGGTATTTCTTCTGGCATTTCTGCTGGCGCGCTGGCTGGTGCCAAAACCTTCACCGGAGACACCCTGATGCGGCACGATGTTCTCGATCGCTACAGCCGGCTTGACAGCCCAATTCATCGGCTCCCGGCCGGGTTGAAGCTGGTGGTCGCGCTGGCAATCGTCGTTTACACCGCACTCATGCCCGCGTTTCGCGCGTGGTATTTTTGCGCGGTCGCAGCCGTGTTGGTAATCTGGACCCTGATGAGCCGCGTGCCGCTGGGCTTCCTTTTGCGGCGGATTCTCTGGCTGGAACCGATTGTGCTGGGGGTGGCAGTGCTTTCTCTGCTTCAACCTTCCGGCACGCAAATCTTTCTTCTGATGACCACCAAGGGAACGCTTTGTCTCGTAACGATGGTATTGCTGGCGAACACGACGCCCTTTGCCGAGTTGTTACTGGTGTTGCGGCGGATACGTGTTCCCGGACTCCTCATCACCACGCTGGCTCTGATGTATCGCTATCTTTTCGTGTTGCTCGATGAAGCGGAGCGAATGCAACGGGCGCGCGCGTGCCGGACGTTTACCAAACCGGGAATGCGTTCCTGGAAGACGCTGGGCACGGTCATCGGCCAGCTTTTCGTGCGCTCGTCGG
>CAZDGT010000025.1:0-1773 GCA_964504905.1 uncultured Bordetella sp.
ACGGAGTCGTGTAGTAATCTTCGATGTTTCTCGACACGAACGAACCAGAGAGCGAACACGTCGCTTCGTAGCTCGACGCCGGCAGCCAATCGCGATTAGCCTTCATCATGTCGTCGCCGGTGTAAACAGCCGGCAGCGGCGAAGGAATCCAGCCCGACTCGAGCGTGTTCGAAGGATACGCACGCGAGCCGACCTGCACCAAGCCGAACTCCTTGCCCGCGGCCACGATCGCTTCGCGAATCTCTTCACCTTCTTCGTACGGTCCCCAGATCTCAAGCCCGGGAGCGCCCGCCATACCATGACGCAGCGCACGCACCGTGCGGCCCGCGATCTTGATGTAGTTCATGTGGAAGAACTTGATGTCTGGGAACGGACCACCGTTCAGCTTCTCGATCACCTTCTCCGCATTCGGTCCCTGAATCTGGAAGCGATACACCTTGCGCGTCACAGCCTTGCCCTTGGTGCGGCCCGGCGAACGATCGTCCTTGGTGATCTGGACGTTGTACTTGCCCTTTTCGGCGTGATACTGAATCCAATTCGCCGACGGCGCGCGACCCACGAACACCACCTTGTTCGTCTCGAGGTGGAACAAAATGCCGTCACCGATCACGTGTCCCGACCACGAGCACGGCACGAACTGCTTGGCGCGTTCCACCGGGAAGTTCTTGAAGGTGTTGATGGCCAGATCGCTCATCAACTTCACCGCATCCGGACCTTCCACATACAGGTCCACCATGTGGTGCGACTGGTCGAACAGCACGGCGGATTCCCGCCACGCACGCTGCTCATCGCGCCAGTTGTCGTACTCCGACGGCACCACCGGGTACACATACGCACCGATCTGCGAGTTCCGCAGCATCTCCACCGCATTCCCGCCTGCGGCCTTCAACACACTCTCTAGATTTTGGCTCATTATTTGTCCTTGGAGAAACGTTTGTTCCTCACAGAGAATAACATTCTGAACCATCAATCGGATTGATAGTCGCTATCAGACTCGCTGGCGATATCAGGAAAGGTGATTAGAGTTTAATGAGGCGCAGACCGGGAACGACCTCACCCAGATGCTGATGCTGCATCGCGCTTTCGAGATTGCGGCGTGCCACGCGAGCGTGTTCCCGGGCGATGCTCTCTGCCCGAGCGCCTTCGCGCGCGGCGATCGCCTCGACGATTGCACGATGATGCTCAACAGAGATCAGAAACAATTCATGCGATTCCGGTGCGGAATAGTGCCGCTCCAGGAACGCGCTGGCGGAGGCGAACGGCAAGGAACAAATCTGGTCCATCGCGCGACGCAAACGCGGGCTGTCGGATAGGGCCAGCACTTCCGCATGAAACCTGGAATTGCGGTCGATGTATCCCGCGACTGAGTCCAGAGTCAGCTTACGTCCCCGCACCAGCGTCACCATTTCGTCGTGGAGTTGCCGGAGCGTGGCGAGGCTTTCCGGATCGGTCATCCGCTCGGCCGCCAGCCGCGCGGCCATCCCTTCCAACGCGCCCCGCAAGTCGATGGCGTCGTAGATATCCGCGATTGAGAACTGCTGCGCAATGAAACCGCGCGTCGGGCGCATTTCCAAGAAGCCTTCATGCGCCAGCCGTTCCAGCACCAGCCGCAAGGGAATCCGGGAAATTCCCAAACGCTTGGCCAACGGGACCTCGCGCATCCGTTCGCCCGGACGGAAGTGCCCCTGCACCAGCATCTCGCGTAGCGCGAGAGTCGCGCGGGCGGTCTGGGAGGTCCCCTGCTCCGGAGCATCGGGGCGTGGAGTCTTTTTC
>CAZDGT010000026.1:0-7441 GCA_964504905.1 uncultured Bordetella sp.
TATTTTGCGCATGGCCTGGTGCAGAGGAACTTTGCCCAGCAACTAATCCGTGATGCCCGGACTGCGGTCTACGCCAAACAGCGTGTGCACAATAGGGCGCCGGAAATCGAAATCCGCCAGCAGCGTGCAGTTGCCGGCCAGATGCGCTTCCGCAAGCGCCAGATTGGCGGCTGTAAGAGATTTACCTTCCGCCGGCGACGCGCTGGTAACCACAACCGAGTGGATCGGCTGCAGCGTCTTCATGTGATTGAGACGGGTCCGCAAGGTCCGGAATTCTTCCATTGGCGCCTCGTGAGGACGAGACACATCGATCAGCAACGAATCGGTGGCCGCGCGGAACGGAACTTCTACTACCTGTTCGAGAAGGCCCTCGATGCTTACGTCCGGATCTAGCACCGGTACACTCACTGCAGGTCCGTGGCTTGCCGGACGCGGAGGCTGAGGCGCAACTCCGCTTTGCTCGGCGCGGCGCAAGGCATCATGAACACGGCTCATTGTTTATTCTCCCCGCAACGCCCGTTTAGACTTTGGTCACGTAGTAATACACTACGGATCCGGACATCACCACCGCTGCCGCCAAGCAAGCGGTGGTCCAGCCAAGCCACGCCAGGCGACGCCGCCGGCGCACTACGAAATCGTTTTCGAGCAGAGGCACGCTGCCCAATATCGCCATCTGGGTATAAGCCCGCACGTCTTTCAGATTCTTCAGCGACGTGTCTTTCATCTCGCGGGCGCCCGCCATCACAACGCCCAGCAGTAAACCCAACGCAGCGCCCATCGAAATGATCAGCGGCCGCTTGGGCTCGGTTGGAGTGGTCGGCAGCGAAGCCGGATCCAGCAGTTCCAGCGTTTCCCCCTGCTTGCGGCCTTCCATCTCCTGAGCGATCTCGGCTCTCCCCAGCTTCTCGCTCAAGTCGATGAACTTGGCCTTCACCAGATCGCGGTCGCGCAGGAGATCGGCGTATTGCTTTTCGCCCAGCGGTATGGTCTCAATGCGCCCCTGGTACGCCTTTATGGCGTCGTTTACCCGCTTCAGTTCCTTGGTGCTATCCTGCAGATCCAAATCGCGGGCTTCTATAGCGCTTTGGAATCTGCGGATACTAGCGTCCAGGTCCCGCCCCTCGCGCACCGCCTGTTGGGTGCCCGCCGTATTGCCGGGAGTCTCCACTTTCTTGGCGGCCTCTTCGGCCTGGATTGACTCCAGTTTCTTGCGGGCGCCGTTCACCCGCGCGATCGCGTTCTGCACGTCCGGGAAAGTGTCTTTGTAGTGCTGCCGCAATACAGCTAGTTGCCCTTCCCAGTTGGATAGGTCGCGCTCGGCTTCCAGCGCCCGCTCGCTCTTGCGTTCCACCACGCTCTGCGACTGCGAGGCGTCTTTGCTGAGATTCCCCAGTTGATCCTTGAAGATCCGGATGTTAGATTCCATCTGGAGTTTTTCCTGATTGGCGGCGCTGATGCGAGAACTCAGGTAGGTCGCCTGCGCCTGCAACGCGCCCAGTTGGCGCATATTGGATTCGACCTGGTCCGGCAGCTTGCCGTTGTTTTGCATGCGGAACGCAGCCAGGCTATCCTCCGCCGCATTCAACTCCTTCTTGGCGTCGTCGAGCTGGTCTTTCATGAACTGGGTCGTCTGGAAGGTCGCATTGGAGCGGTTGCGGATGTTCTCGTCAATGAAGCGGCTCACCAGGTCTTGCACTACGCGCTGCGCCATGAGCCGGTTCTCGTAGGAAAATGAAACGCCGAAGGCGGGAATGCGGTCCGCGGTTCCCGTGGGGGAGGCCACCGGCTGAATCAGAATATTCTTCTTCATCATTTCGATGACGTCCTCGATGGGCATCCGGCTGCGCTCGCGTTGATACAACCCGAAGGAATTGATAATCGTGGTCAGCACCGTGCGGCTCATAATGGTCTGCGCCATCGAATTGATGCGGTCGCTCATCTGTTGATTGATGGCGGATTGCACCATGTTCTGCGGCACCTGCTGCGGCACGATCTTCACCACCGCCTGCGAAACATAGCTGTCCGGATAGAGATATACGCCCACCACACTGGCCACCAAAGTAAACAGGAAGGGACCGAAAATCCATCCCTTGTGGCGGCGGACGATATCGATATAGTCCTCTATGTCCAGTGCCCGGCGGGGCGTGCTGTAGTTTTCGGTGGGTTGCATACGCTACGGAACCACGATGGTGTCGCCATTTTCAAGCAGGATATTTTGTTCCAGATTCTTACCCCGTAGAATGTCCTGGTAATTGAACTTGAGCCTGTCGGCTCCGCGCATGATGATGATTTTCTTCTTGTTGGCGAAGTCTTTAAATCCGCCCGCGTTGGAGAGCGCATCGAAGACTCGTGTCGGAGTCGCCAACGAATACTCGCCCGCGCGATACACTTCGCCGGTGATGAAAAACTTCTTGCTATTGACTGTCTGCAGGCTCACGCTGACATCGGGTGCGTTGATGAAATCGCTGAGCGCCTGTTTCAACTGATCGCCCAGGCGTTCCGGCGTGAGGCCACTGGCTTGCACGTCTCCCACCAGGGGAATGGTGATCTTGCCATCCGGGCGGACTGGATAAAGGCCGGTGAAATCCTGCTCGCGCCACACCTTGATCATCAGGATGTCCTGGGCTCCAATCACATAGGTCTTGGGGTCCACGGCGGCAGTGGTCTCTGGCTTCACGGGCGCCGAAGACGCATCGTTGCGGGTGGATGTTGCCGGCTGCTTCTGCGCTAACGCCGTGCCCGGAAACAACCAACCGGCCGACAGTCCGCAAAGTAGGGTCAGTACGACCGCATGCCCGTTTCGCGCCACGGTCACTATTATAGCGTGCTATAACAGCATTTTGCGAGATAATCATGAGCTATTTTCTGGCCAAAACCGATCCCGAAACTTATTCGCTTGACGACCTTGAGCGCGACGGGCGAACCGTGTGGGACGGAGTCACGAATCCACAGGCGGTCAAAGCCATCCGCGCCATGCGGCCGGGCGATCGCGTTTTTATCTATGCGAGCGGCGGAGGCTCCGCAGTCGTTGGACTGGCGAAAGTTTTGTCGGAAGGCCGCGACGATCCCAAAAATGCGAAATCCGCCGTAGTGGATCTCGAATTCTCGGGCCGCCTGGACCCGCCTACTACCTTGGCGGAGATCAAGCAGTCTCAGAAATTCAACGACTGGGCGCTGGTGCGCCAAGGGCGCCTCTCCACCATGTCCGCGCCCGACTCGTTTGTAGCCTGGATGCGCGCCCGTTATCCCAAGGCCAAAATCTGATTAGGATCTGGCACGGCAGCCCTGCGGTAGACTGAGGCTTGCCACAACTGGCTCGATCCGTCGCCGACTTCGTGGGATCAACTGGCGGACGCGCGTCTCTCGAATGGTTCCGGCGTGAGCGCAGTTGGATCAACGAGCAGCACCTCAAGCTGTGCCGCATTCCGGCCCCGACATTTTTTGAAGAAAAGCGCGCCGCCTGGATGGCGGAGCAGTTTCAAACTCTTGGCTGGGAAGCTCGTATGGATCGGGCTGGTAATGTAGTCGCGACATTTCCCGGCGCTGGCGCTTCCCCTGTTGCGGTGACGGCGCATCTGGATACCGTACTCGCGCCGCGCACCCTCGAAGACATCAAAGTGCTGGAAGACGGCCGTATGGCCGGCCCCGGGGTCGCAGATAACGGGGCGGGACTCACCGCGCTGCTGGCTCTGGCGGCTGTCTGGAAGGCAGCAACGCCGCTCGACGACTTGCCGGCCGCGCCCGTTCTGGTCGCCAACGTGGGGGAGGAAGGGGAAGGCAACCTCAGCGGCATGCGGTATTATTGCCGTCCGATCGGAAACCGGCCGCGCGCCTTCCTGGTGCTGGATGGCCCCGGGACCGACCACATCACCTCGCGGGCGCTCGCGAGTCAGCGGTTCGAGGTCACCATTAGCGGTCCCGGCGGCCACAGTTGGCGGGATTCGTCCCACGGCAATCCGGTGCATGCGCTCAGCCGCGCAGTGACATTATTCACGGCGCAGGCGGATCTGCTGGATACGCCAGGCCCGCGCAGCAGCTTTAATTTCGGAATTTTCGAAGGCGGATCCAGTATCAATTCCATCCCCACCGAAGCTCGCGCCAAGATCGACTTGCGTTCGGAAAGCTTACAGCGGATCGAACAGATGACGGAACTGCTGGCGCGTTCTGTGGAACAGGCAGTGGAGGCGGAAAACGCCCGCGGCGGTGGGCCTAGAGTGGCGGCGCGCATCAAGGACATCGGGACCCGCCCTAGTGGAGAACTGGCCGATGACGCGCCCTTGCTCGAAGCGGTGCGGGCCGTGGATGCGCACCTCGGCATCCGCAGCCGCCTGGATTGCTCTTCCACCGACGCCAACATTCCGCTTTCACTGGGCCTGCAGGCCGTCTCAATCGGCGCCGGAGGGCAAGGCGGCGGCGCGCACACACCCGCTGAATGGTACCTGCCGGAAGGCCGCGATCTGGCGCTACGCCGGATTCTGCTGGCCGTTTGCGTGTTACTAACAAACGAGTAACGCTTCCCAGCCCTTTTCGTCTGATGGTTTAGTACGTATAATTGAGACTGAGGGTGTCTGCCTGAGGTGAGGTCGGAATCATGAAACTGCTCCATAAGATGCGCCAACAGAAACTGCTGTCGACGACGCTGTTGTTGTTCACGCTTTCCATTGGAATTGTGATCGGCACGCTGATCAATACCGGCGTTCATGCGCAGCGCAGCGGATCGGCAGCCCCGGATGCCACACCTCTGGTGGTCCCCAAAGCGGCCCAGATCGGGAATGAATTTTCCAAGTTGGCCAAGATGCTGGACCCCAGCGTGGTCAACATCACCGCGGACTATACGCCCAAGCTGCAAGAGGGCAAAAACCGAAAAAAAAGCTCCCCCGATGACGATGACGGCGACGACGATTCGAGCGACCTGTTCCGGCGGTTCTTCGGTGGTCCGGGCGGTGGAGGCGATTCTTCTCCCCTGCAGCGCCGGGAGCAATCCGGCACCGGATTCATTGTGGATAAGAACGGCTACATCATCACCAACAATCACGTGGTGGATGGTGTCGACCGCATCAAAGTAAAGCTGCATGGGGATGAGACGGAATACAAAGCGAGGCTGATCGGCACCGACCGCGAGACTGACCTCGCCGTGATCAAGATCGACGCTAAACGTCCGCTGGCGCCCGTGACCATTGCGAATTCCGATAGCGTGCAGGTGGGTGATTGGGCAGTGGCCATTGGATCGCCGTTTGGCCTCGAAGCTTCAGTAACCGCCGGCATCGTGAGCGCCACGGACCGCACCAGCGTCGGCCAGCAATTTCAGCACTTCATACAGACCGATGCGGCTATCAACCCAGGCAATAGCGGCGGGCCACTGCTGAATATCAAGGGCGAAGTGATCGGCGTCAACACTATGATTGCCACCCAAAGCGGCGGATCGCAGGGGATTGGGTTCGCTCTGCCCATCAATACAGTAGTGCGGGTTTATAACGACGTCATTCGCGACGGCCGCGTGACTCGTGGCTCCATTGGCATCTCCTGGGCGCAAGGTACCAAGATGGATACGCTTAAGGCGCTGGGCGTAGACCATGGCGTGATTGTTGGCGAAGTGAAAAAAGGCGGCCCGGCCGACAAAGCGGGCATCAAGGCAGACGATATCATTCTGGGAATTAACGGCCAGGCCATCAAGAATGGCGACGATTTGGTCGCGCGAGTGGCCGATATCCCGGTGGGCACGCCCACCACGCTGACGGTCGATCGCGATGGCAAGAAAATGGAGATGAAGCTCACCATTCAGGACCGGGCCAAAGTGTTTTCCGACGATCCGCGTGTGGTCGGCGAAAACGCAGTACCCGGGAATACGCCTGGCAAAGAGGAGTCGACCCAGGTCAAGTTCGGCATCAGTATCCGCAATGCGAGCGACGAGGAGAAGGAAACCACTCCCGATAAGCGCGGGATCACGGTCACTCGCGTTGAAAACGGTTCCTTCGCCGATGATATCGGCCTGATGGAACACGACGTAATCATTGCGATCAATCGCCAGCCGATCGCTTCCGTGGACGATATCCGTAAGGTGCAGGGAACCCTGAAGCCGGGCGATCCCGTGGCGTTTCGCGTAGTGCGTACGCTGACCGGAGCACGCGCCAAAGGGATGCCGCCGCGCACCACTACAATGTTTCTGAGCGGAACGTTGCCGCAGAACTAGTGAGCGGGTTCCAAAGTTGCACTTCATTGCGGTTCTTATAGCGGCGGCATTGGGCTTGGCAGCCGCGCAGCCGGCCAAGAAGAAGGGTGTACCGGCGAAGGCTGGCGCCAAAACCGTTCGGCGGAGCGCGCCTACAACCAAAGCAGGAACGAAATCCAAGAAAGCAGTGGTAGCCCGCCGTCCGCCGCTGCAGCAACAACCCACAGCGGACCGCTACAAAGAAATCCAGCAGGCGCTTGCCGACAAGGGCTATTTTCGGGGACCTGCGGATGGGGTTTGGAGCGCGGACTCAGTGGACGCCCTCAAGCGATTCCAGAAAGACCAAAACCTCGATCCGGACGGCAAGATCGGAGCACTATCGTTAATCGCCTTGGGACTGGGGCCAAAGCGGCTCGCGACGTCGGAACCACCGCCGCCCTAGTTCCGCGCGCTAGCCTTTGGCGAAATACAACGCCGTCGCGCGTTCCAGTTCGGATTTCGACATCACCGGAGCGCGGCCCTCGTACCTTCCAATGGATGTGAGAATAGTGCAAATATCGGCCGGATAACAAGCGCGTAGCTCCGTACGTCCCTGGCGCAGGCACAACTTGCGCAGGTATTCGGCGCTGTCGGGCTCAGCCACGATACGGCGGGCTTTTACCACGCGGTCGAAGATCTGATCGAAGGAGGGCGCATCCACCGCCTCCACCAGAATCTTGTTTTGAATGCGGCGCAGGAAGGCTTCATCGGCCAAATCGGACGGTTCCAGGTTGGTGGAAAATACCACCATGGTTTCAAACGGGATCTGGAACTTTACGCCATAACGGAGCGTGAGGTAATCGACGCGGCGATCCAGCGGCACAATCCAGCGGTTCAGCAGATCGCGTGGCGACATCAATTGGCGGCCGAAATCGTCGATCAGCAGGATGCCATTATTAGCTTTCATTTGCAGGGGAGCGGCGTAAATACTGGATGAATCGTCCAGACGCAGTTCCAGCATGCTGGGAACCAGTTCACCGCCGACCAGAATGCAAGGCCGCTTGCATACCACCCAGCGGGGATCGACTTCGGAATCGTCGTGATCCAAGGGCTGATGCACCACGGGATCGAAAAGACTGATGATCTGATTGTCGACTTCGACGGCGTAAGGAATGAGAATCGCGTCTTTGTAAACCCGCAGCATGCGTTCGGCGAGACTGGTTTTTCCGTTTCCCGTGGGGCCGTAAATGAAGATGGAGCTCTGCGAGATGATGGCGGGACCCAGCTGGTCCA
>CAZDGT010000027.1:0-14786 GCA_964504905.1 uncultured Bordetella sp.
GGACGATTTCTCAAACTTTCATAACTCCACGGTTCGCCTTCTCGACAGCCCGCAACTGATTGTGGAGATAAATCCACAGCCTAATTTGCGAAAGAATATGTGGATCACTGTTTTTCCACAGGCCCTAAGTGGCCTTCGTCCACCGAGTGGCGATTGAATTGCGTCGCATGCGGCACAGTTTCTATTAGCCGGAGGTTTTCCACAATGAAGATCGCAGGAACGATGTTGCTTGTGTTTGGAATGGCTGGAGCGGCCATGGCCGGAGGGTATTACGTTGCGGTGCCGGAAATCGACGCCGGGTCTGCGGCCACTGGATTAGTGCTGCTCTCTGGGGCTCTCTTGGTCGTCAAGAGCCGCATGAAGAACTAGAAATCCTGTTCCATCCGATTGGCCCCGTCCCCCCAGCCCTGGGCCTGGGGGGTAACAGAATCCTTCTGTTTGTGCCGCGCCGAACGCTAGTTACTACGGCCCGGATTCTCACACTTCAACGCCCTAGCCGTTAGGAAGCTTTTCCAGATCCGGTCTGCAAGGCGCTCTGTGGCTGCGGCCTAGGCTCTCGCGCCGAGGCGAAGGGCAGCATGAGCATAGCGAGTGGTTGGATGCTTTGTGCAGCGGTAACCTCTTCCAGCCCGAATCGCATTTGATCGTTGCTCTCCCCCGCGCGATCGAGACGAGTGCGAAACAGCCGATCCCAGAAAGAAAAGACGACCGCGAGGTTAGACCTTTGGTGCGCGACGTCAACGGAATGATGGATCCGGTGAAACTCAGGAGTTACCAGCACCAACCCGAGAGATCTTTCGATTCGCCCCGGCAGTCTTAGGTTGGCGTGGCTAAACAAGATTTGGGTGATGTTCGCAAGTTCGAAGAACGCCACCGCGGATGGCGGGGGCGCCAATATTGCGACTACAAGCAGATAGACCAACTGTGACGTCAGTTGGTCCCCAGGGTGAAATCGAAGCCCCGTGGAAAAGTCGACGTCGTGATCCGAATGATGGACCTGGTGAAACCGCCACAACAGCGGGACGGAATGATGCAGGTAATGGTTCGCATAGAAAGTAAGATCCAACATTAGGAAAGTGAGCAGTACGGCAACGGGATAAGGAAGTGAGGCGCGGTTTAGCAGTCCGTATGCGCTATGGTTGACGGCGAATGCCACTGCTACGGCGCCAATGCGAAAAACTGAAATCGTAATCGCGTCCGTCAGCGTAGACAGAAAACCATTCATGAGCCAACGGTGTGGTCTGGAGAGGGAATTGGCTCGGCGTGGCCTAAGCCCTTCCCAAATTCCCAGGAAGAGGCTTATGGCGGCTACCGAGCCCCAGTAGATCCAAGCCGAATGTTTAAACAGCCAGCCCTCCATGGATTACCCTTACGTGCAGAGATTCATCCTACCGGAACAAGGGGAGCAAACACAATACCAAGGGGGGACGAATCACGCGTCGTGTCGAAGCCGGAATCTGGATCGGAATTTGTGGCCGCGCGGGATCTTCCATGACCCCGCACAGCCAGCGTACTGCAGTCTCCTCTAAGGCTTCGAGATGTAGCGTACGGCATTCAGCTTGGCGAGATCGCCCAGCCGCGCAGCGTCGCATTCACCGATGATGAAGCTTCCGGTGACACCCGACTTGGCAACGAATCCGGCCTCCCGGAGCCTGGCCAGCGCACCCGCCGAAGTGTCCATCAGCCAGACCTTTACTTGAACTTTGCGAGGGCCCGTCGCTGCTAATAGGGTGGGGTCGATCTTCCGGTTGTCGGCGAGGAAGCCGCTAGCCTTAGCTTCAGCTTCGCGAGCGCCGGCGCTGTTCAGTTTGGCGATACGGTCGGTCTCGTCGATTCGGGCAGCTGCTGTGCGCGGAGGAGGCATCGGCGAACTCATGGGCCGGCCGATGCCGGCGCCCGTGCCAGCCATGATCGATCCCGACGCGGGCGCATACATTTGCGCCACTTCCTTGCGGTCGCGTCCAAAAATTCCCTCATAGCTCACACCTGCGGGCATCTCGACGGGAACCTCAACGCGCATCGGCACGCCACCTTCGGTTCGGATGGATTCCTCCACTGCAACGAACGAAGTGAATTGCGTCATCAAGCTGAAGTTGACGCCCAGCTTGGTGATGGCTTCCTTTATCTCCGGGCCGGGGTTGCCGGATTGCATGCCTGTCCAGTTCTGGGCCATCAACGCGTCGACTTTGCGTCGCGCCCACAAGGTGGCCAGCACCGGGTGCCCGGGCTGGTCCGCGGGCAACACCACGGATATCTCGCGGACGAAGTTGCGGCCCGCCTGTTTCCCGCGCAGGCGCAAAATGCCCTTGCCGGGTGAATCGTAGCGGCCGGTGATGATCAGAGGCTTGGCGCTGAACAAGTCCGGAAGCCGCTCCGGAAGGATCTCGAAAGCCGATACGCCCGACCATTCCAGTTTCAGATCCGTGAGCAGAGGCGTGCGGACGCGCTCCTGAAAGCGGCGGGCCGCCGCGGAACCATCGTCTTCCAGACCCACATACTCAACTTCGCCCCGGCCCTCGCGAGCCATCTGGTCCAGCAGAAAATGATTCACGGAGCTGCCGATGCCAAACGAAAACACACGGGCATTGGGGTGCCTCTGGATCTCGCCAATGATTTCCATGTCGTTACCCACGTAGCCGTCCGTCATGAAACAGACCACGCGAATATGATCTTGCTCGTCGCTAGGATCGAGGGCGGCGCGAATGGCCTTCATCATCTCCGTGCCTCCCCCGCCGCGGCGGGACGCCAGGAATTCTTTGGCTTTCGCGAGATTTTCCGGGGTGGCAGGCACCGGATGCGGGAACAGCACATAGGTATCGCCGGAGAACGTGATCAGGTTGAAGCGATCCCGCGGATGCATCCCTTCGAAGGCCAGCTTCATGGTCTCCTTGGCCTTCTCGATCGGGAAGCCGCTCATGGAGCCCGACGTGTCGAGGACGAACACCAGCTCCTTGGGGGTGATTTCATCGTCAGGCACGCGATCCGGGGGTTGCAGAATCATTGTGAAGAAGCCGCCTCTTGAATCGCGGTGCGTCATCACGGCATCGGCAATCTTCGCGCCGGAGACATCGTATTGGAGAACAAAATCTTTGTTGGGCAGTTCCGCTTTGTTCCGCAGCGTCACCACCGCCTTGCTAAGCGCAGGCCTTTGGATTTCCACATCGTGGGTGAGCGAGCGCAGGAAGTTGACCGGCACGCCGGCATCCAGTGAGACCTGAACTGAAATATCGTGCCCCGCCCGCGTCCCTTGCGGAGTCACCGGAGGATTAATATTCGAAGTATTTGGCGTGCCCCGCGGATTGTAGCGCGGGCCCACCACCATGGGAAAAGTAAATGCGTAGTTGCCATCCTCATACTTCACGGTTTCCACGTAACGGATGACGATCTTGACGCTCTCACCAGACAGGATATTCGCCACCGCCTGCGTAAAGATGTTGGGCCGTTCCTGATCCAGCAAGCCAACCAGATGGCCGGCTTGTTTCGCGGCCTCGTAGATCGCGCGAGCCTCATCCTTCGGCTTGATTTTGCCGCGTACGACGCGATCGCCGATGCGCATGGTCATCTCGTCGACGGCGCCATCGGAGGCAAGTGGAAATGTGTATACCGCCTCGATCTTGTGGTCGAAGGGATTTTGAAACTGCTGCTCCACGGTGACCCGCGCCAGCGGCCCACTGATGTCCGCCTTCACATCGGTGTGAATCAAGGGGCAGAGTCCGCCCACTTGACCATCCGGCAGAATGCTCATCAGCGTGCCCGGCGGAGTATTGGAATCAACCGCGCTGCGGCGCGTCCGCTGGCCGGCGGCTGGCGGCGGGGAAAATAGGCTGCATACGGCGGCCAGAACCGCTGCCGTGGCCAAAAACGAGGGGACTTTCAATCGCATTGCATTGTTCTCCTTCAGAAAATTTCCGACTACATCCAGGAAATGTGCTGAGGAGAGGAATCCTTTCAGGAAGCAAAAGGATTTTTTAGGGCTGCGAAGCCGCCGCGCGGCGAACGATGTCGCCGGCCTGGGGTGTATCGGTCATACCCTGGGCACGCTGCAGGGGACCCACCGCAAAGGTGGCGCCCACCTGGCTCAGTTTGGACGTGGCGATGACTCTGCTGTCGCGGACGATTTCGACCGTGTCGCCGGCCTTTAATCCAACGTTCGAGCCGGCGTTGATACTCACGATGGTCCCGTTGACGTCCGTCACCTTCGCGTTGATCTCGCGGGATAGCTCCGCGCGAGCCGCAGCCCCAGCCGTTACGAGCGGCGGTGGAGGGGGCGGGGGAGCGGCAGCCGAACGAAACCCGCCGGTGACAATTTGCGCGGGAGTGACGGGAGCTGGCTGCGCCTGCGCCACCGGCGCGGATTCTTTGGACACCTGCGCGATGCGGTCGCGCACCGCCTGATTCAGTTGCTCACGGGCCGCAGTTTTGCTGTCCGCTTCCGCCTCGGCCTTTTTCTCGGGCTCCTCAGCCCTCCCGGCGTCCGCCCGTCTTTCGTCCGCAAGCTGCCGCTCTGCTTTTTTCGGAGAGTTTGTCCGCGGAATTGCTGCGGGCGCGGCCGCAGGCTGTGGAACTGGGATGTTTTCAGGGGCCCGGTTCAGCGCCAGATTGACGGTTTCTTCGGCCGGAGGAGGTTGTGAACTCTTATATTGAATGCCAACCGCAATCAGCAGCAGCGCCGCCAGCCCGCCCGCGATCGCCCACCGGCTAGGCGTGAAGTGACGCCACATGGTTGGTCGCGGAGAAGACGCCACCGGAGCCTGCTCCAATTCCTGGATCAGCGCCCGCCGCGTACGCGGCTCCGCCAGCAATTCGCGCAGCGCCTCTTCATCCGCCAGCGCGTCGAAAAGTTCCTGATCTTCCAGCGCCGCCGAGAACAGCAGATTGCGCTCATCGTCAGTGAGCGTACCCGTAGCGTAGCCCCCCAGGAGCTTACGGATCTCTTCGGGCTTCACTGTATAGCTCCATCCCAACTGCCACCCAGCATATCGAGGAGCTTCTTTCGGCAACGTGAGTCCCAGGTATAAATGGTGTTGATCGAGTGCACATCCAGAGCTCTCCGGATCTCTTCAAAGCTCTTGCCCTCCAGCTTCATCCGGAACATCTCGCGGCAACGCTCCTCCATCTCGCCGATGGCTTTGCTCAGTCGCGCGCGCAGCTCGCTGCGCTCAAATTCCTCCAGAGGATCGGCCGCGCCGTCGCGCAGAGGCGTATCTTCCACCGATATCGCCCCGTACTCGCCTCGCCGGGCCGTCTTCCGCCGCAACGCGCTCATTTTGAAGCGGACGATTTGCAAGGAGAGAGGCAGCAACTCCTCCAAACGTTCGACGTGAGAGTATTTTTCTTCGAGCACAACCAGCGTTTCCTGCGCCAAATCCTCCGCCACATCTCTCCCCATACGAGATGCCGCGAAGGCGACAATCCTTTCGCGAAGCCGCAGCAGGATCTGATCGCGCTCCACGCGCCTATTTTATACCCGGAGAGATCGGAGGCGATCTAACAGCGCACGCCAGTTGACGTGGTCTACAGCTGTTACCGCTATCTGGAACACGCTACATGACCGTTGCGCCCAACTCATCAAGGTTTACCGCAACCCGCAAGACCTTGAGAAACGGTACAGCCGAAGTTCAGTCCGTCGAGGTGGTCCCAGTTATGGGTAATGCCGATCCCAAACGCATTTGTACTTCAATTGGAGGAACTAGCAGAACTTCTCGCGTAAACGAACCCGCTCGAATTGAGCCGCAGAAAGTGATATGGTCAGGGAAACTTGGGAGGTAGCCAAATATGGCCGTCCGTTTCGCCGCCGCATTGCTGGGCTTGGTATCGATGTTTGGCGCTCTATCTCCGCTGTGGGCGAAAGGGACTACAGTTCGCATCGAAATCAATGGAGGGACTCTACCCTCGCCCCTTCAGATCACCGACCCCCAGCGCCTTGAAGAGTTCACATTTTGGGACGGTCCTGGAATGAACAACGTGAGACTTGGGAACGCGGAGCGAGGTTCTATTGTCGATTGGAAAAATGGCATCCTGGCCCAACATCCTGCCGACCTCCAGCGTTACGAGATGTCTTTCACTGCGGATTTCGGCCTCGTCTGTCAGAGCCCGTATCATCCGTCACGCTGTGCGCTAGAGGAGCCGAGAGTCATTTACGTTTTAATCTATGAGTATGACCCATCGTCCAAACGCGGCTTCGTTTATCTACCGGGCAAAGGGGAGCAGTGGCATGACAGGAACATCTTTACGCTTTATCGGCCTGACGCAGAGGGCCACTGGTTCCTGGCTACCGACGCATGGACGAACTTCGCGGAACCGCTGATCGCGAAGGCGTCGCACCAAAGCCACTAACCAACGCACCTTTCAGGCACTACCCGAAATTCGCCCCCCTTGCGGCCCACATCCATTAGGAATATCATTGCCCACCCAGGAGGCATTATGGCCAAATCCAGCATGGCGCGCGTAATCCTCGGCGGTGTGGTCGCCGGTCTCGTCCTAAACATCTGCGGGTATCTTGTCGACGGAGTCATGCTCGCCCCCCAGTGGGCCGCCGCCATGACCGCCCTCGGAAAAAGCGGTGACATCACCATCAATCAAATCGTGGGCTTCAATATCTTAGGCATATGCTACGGAATCGCCCTCATCTGGTTGTACGCCGCCATCCGTCCCCGCTACGGCGCCGGACCAAAAACCGCCATATCCGCGGGACTCGCCCTTTGGGTTGCCGGAGTCCTGCTCCCCAATATTGGCTTCATGGGCGTGAACGGACTGTTCCCCGCCAACCTGACCATGATGACTACCGCCGCTGGTGCGATCGAATGTATCCTGGCCGCCCTCGCGGGCGCAGCCGTCTATAAAGAAAGATCCGAAGTCGCGCGGACCATGGCGGCGCGCGCCTAGATCACTGCGGATCTTTGGCGTAGGCCTTGAACACCGAGAGTCCCACCGGAGAGGTCAGGCACGCGATGGTCTTTTTCGCCGTGGTTCCCTCGTGGGTATTCGCGCTCAAGGAAATCTGAAAACGCACATAGCTTTGCAGTTCGTCGGGGAGCGGTCCCAGAATCTGGACGCCCGGCACCAGTGAAATTTCGCTGATCGGGACCATCTCTAACTCCGTCTCGCCTTTCGCGACGCCTTCGCCCGCTTTCTCCGTTCCGGATTCCAGTTTGACCTTCGACGCCATGGCTTGCGCAATTCCCAGGCGCTCAAATATCTTCTCGATCGTTGCCCGGCTCGCCCCTTCCCTCACCAGAGCGATCGACTTGGCCTTGAGCAGCGTCTGCTTCACGGCCTCCGCTGTGGCGATGTCCGGCTTGGGTGCTCCCGCGCGGATACCGAAGCCGATGCCGGTCCGCGCCAAGTCAGTCGCGGTGCCGTCCGCTAGCTTGCCTGATTTCACCAGGTCAGCGGTCGTTTCCGGCGTGACAATCGCTAGATCAAACGCTTCGCCGCCCTCGATCTTTCGTTTCAGTCCCGCCGACGAATCATAGTTGACCGTTAGCGTCCGCCCGAGGGCGCTCTCGCACGCCGGTTTTAATGCTTCTATCCCCGCCTTGACGCCGTTCGAAGCCAGCACATGCAGCGGAGCCATTTGCGCCGCTGCAACCTGCACCCACAAGAGAATCAACACGGCTCCACCGGAACGCTGCATCATCGCCTAGGTTCCTTTCTGCTACATTCAAAGTGTGGCATATCCTGAACGATTTCTTATTCCCATGCGGGAAGATCTGACCCGTTTCGGCGTCGAAGAGACGCGGACCCCGGAAGACGTCGATCGCGTCCTCGCGCCCGGGAACGGCACCGTGATGATGGTGATCAATTCCGTCTGTGGCTGCGCGGCTGGCAAAGCCCGGCCCGGCATCGGACTCGCGCTGCAGCATCCCAACCGGCCCAACAAGGCCGCCACCGTATTTGCCGGCGGCGATGAAGCCGCTGTCGCGCATGTGCGCGCGCTTCTCAAGGATTACCCGCCGTCTTCGCCCTCCGTTGCTCTCTTCCGCGATGGCAAGCCGGTGTATATGCTTCACCGAGGAGATATCGAGCGGCGCGATGCTACCCAGATCGCGCAGTTGCTCACCAAGGCTTTCGACGAATTCTGTACGCCCGTCTCGCAAGGATAGTTTCCTAGGGAGGTGCTTCCGGTGTTGCCACGCGCATGCCGACTGATGGTTTGGGCCGCTGAAAGAGTGGTACCGGCGTCGGCGCGTGACGAGTGGAAAGAAGAGCATTCCGGGCAACTCTGGCAGTGGACTCTCGATGCGGCCACTGCGGGCACAGGAGATAGCCGTTTTGCTCTGAAGGCCCACACCCGCCGCGCCGTCCGCGCTGCCCTCCGTTCCCGTTTCTGTGCGGAACAGTTTGGCCGCCCCGGATTCTGCCTCGGTGTCGGCGCTTCTTTAATCCTGCTGCTCACGCTCTTTAGCGGCGGTTTCCCGGTGCTCCGCCATTTCGCGCGCGGCCTTTCGTATCGTGACCCGGACCGAGTCGTGGTCATGGCGCAAGGCTCCCCCTATTTCGGAATCCGCATGGGATTCCGCGACCGCGAGACCAAAATTTTCCGCGAGCGTTCCCGCTCGCTCGAAGGGATCGCGACATACATGTGGGGGCCCACCGTGTTCCAGTCGGCGCGCGGGCCTCGCGAAGTCATTGCCGCCGAAGTTGGCCCGCAATTCTTCAACGTCCTCGGTGTCGGACCCTCGCTTGGGCAATCCATTGAGGGCCCCGACACTTTCCTGGCAAGTTACGATTTCTGGAAAACCACGCTTCGCGGCAACTACGCCGCCATCGGGCAGAGCTATGAAATCGGAGGCCGCCCCATGCGCCTGCTGGGCGTCATGCCGCGCAGCTTTTCATTCCTATCGACGCCCATTTCCGTTTGGATGGCATCGGGTCCTGAGCCTGCCGTTCCCGCCAGCCGCTGGTATCTGGCTCTGCGTGGCGCGATCGCCCGCCTGCGCCCAGGTGTTTCGCAAGTGGCGGCGGAAAAAGAACTGCGCCAGATTCTCATTAGCGTGAGCCTCGCTCGCCGCAACTTCGTGGTCCGTGCGACGCCGATTGCCGATCTGGTTTATCGCCCCGCTCGTTCCTATTCATTCGATCTTCTGTTGAGTACTTCACTAATCCTTTTGTGGGCCGGCTTCAACGTTTTCCGCGACCGTAAGCGTGGCGCCCCTTGGCCCATGATCCGCCGCTTCTGGGGATTCTTCGTGCTGAAGACCATGCTGCCGCTCATCGCCCTGTTCCTGTTTGTGTTTGAGTTTGGCGGCGTAACCCAGCTCGGCGTCACCGGTGGCGTCCGCCCTGGAACCGGACCGCTGGGTGCATGGTTCTTCTACTCCGGCATCGCCATGATTCTCATTTGGGCGGTGCGCGATCAGCCCGGGCGCTGCCGCGTTTGCCTGCAGCCTATGCGCTTGCCGTTGCGTATCGGCGTCCCCGGCCAGATCCTGCTGGAGTCCGCCGGTCAGGAAGTCATGTGCCCGCAAGGCCACGGCTCGGTCTACACCCTGGATTCAGTTCACGGCGCCGACATGTCCGACCGCTGGATGGGCTTCCCCTAAAGCTCACCATCCCGCTTTTTCCATGCGCGCCAGGATGATCGAACTATAGTCGTCCATGCGCGCCGGTCTCCATCGTCGTGGTGCCGGCAGAATCGCGGCAAGCCGGGCCGCCTGTTCCCGGTCGAGTCGCGCCGCCGTAACGCGATAGTGAAACTTGGCGCCTTCCTCGATTCCATAAACTCCCGCTGGCCCCCACTCGACCACATTCAAATACAATTCCAAAACGCGCCGCTTGCCCAGAATCCAATCCGCCATCGGAGCCAGCGTGTATTCGAACGCCTTCCGCACCGGATTGCGATGCGTGGTGAAGAACAGGTTCTTTACCAACTGCTGCGTAATGGTTGACGCGCCGCGCGTAAGCGTTCCCTTTTCCTGGCTCTCCTGCGCCACCTTTTCGGTTTCATCCCAGTCGATCCCATGGTGCTGGTAGAACCGTCCGTCCTCAGCCGAGATCACGGCGTGCTGCAGCTCCGGCGATATTTTCGCCAGCGGCACAAATGTCTGGCGCTTGCGGTAAGCAGTATGCCGGACGATGGCCTCGATCCGTCTCTGCATTTGCACGCCCGTGGTCGGCGGATTCACCGAACGCAGCGCGAACAGCGCCAGCCCCCAAAACACATATACTGCCGCCAGGGCCGCGAACGCGAATAAGATGATCTTGCGGAACACTTCTCTTTAGTTTCCCGCTACACTGAAGCGAATGTCCAAACAATACCCTAACCCGCCCGCCATGGCGATCGATCCGGCCAAGAAATACACCGCCACTTTCACCACCACGCGCGGCGAAATTGTCTGCGAGCTCTTTGCTAAGGAAGCGCCCAAGACCGTCAACAATTTCGTTGTCTTGGCGCGCGACAAGTTCTACGACGGCACCGTTTTCCACCGCGTGATCGCCGACTTCATGGTGCAGGGCGGCGACCCCACCGGCACCGGCCGTGGCGGCCCCGGCTATCGCTTCGAAGACGAGTTCCAGGGCAACCCGCACAAGCATCAGGTGGGCTCGCTCTCCATGGCCAACGCCGGACCCGGCACCAACGGGAGCCAGTTCTTCATTACCCACATCAAGACCGATTGGCTTGACGGCAAGCACACCGTTTTTGGCAAGGTGCTTAGCGGCCAGGACGTCGTTGATGCCACTAAACAGGGCGACACGCTCACCAGCATCACCATCGCCGAAGAGTAATTCATGGCGCGGAACATCCTCGTGATCGGAGCCACCGGTACCGTTGGCTCCGAAGTTCTGCGCTTGCTGAGAGGTCGCGACGGTATCCACATTCGCGCCGCCGTTCGCGACAAGACCAAATCTGCCGCACTCGCCGGACCCGGTGTCGACCTGGTCTTGTTCGACTACGACAAGCCCGAAACCTACGCGCCGGCCTGCCAAGGCATCGATTCTATTTTCATTGTGGCGCCCTTCAATCCCAACGGAGTCGCCCAGTCGCAGGCGTTCTTGCGTACTGCGGGAGAGTCCGGGGTGACTCATGTGACCAAACTCTCTGTGATCGGCAGCGTTCGCAATATCACGGTGGGGAAATGGCACGCTGCGATTGACGACGCGCTCAAGAAGTCCGGCATGGCCTGGACGCTCCTCTGCCCCGGTGGCTTCATGCAGAATTTCATCGAGACCTCCGCGCCCCAGCTCGACGGTGGCATGTATTTTCCCGCCGGCAATGCCAAAGCCTGTTTCATCGACACGCGCGACATCGCCGCCATAGCCGTCAAGGCGCTCACCGAACCCGGCCATGAGGGCAAGGAATACACGCTCACCGGGCCCGAGGACCTCTCTTATGCGGAAGTCGCCGCGATCATCGGCGAAGTCTCCGGCCGCCAGATCCGCTACATCGATGTGCCGGAGGACGCCGCGCGCCAAGGCATGCTAGCCGCGCATCTGCCCGAGTGGCTGGTGGATGTGATCCTGGAACTCAACGCCTGGAGCAAAAACGGTGGCGCCTCCGAAATCACCACCACTGTGGAGGATATCCTCGGCCGCCCCGCCCACACCTTCCGCGAATTCGCCCGCGATTATGCGGATCATTGGAAAGTTTAGAACGCCTTAGCCATGTTCTAGCCAGGCAAGACTTTCACGAACGCCGTTTCCGGACAACTTCTAGCTGTGACTAGCTGCACTCCCACCTGAGCGCTCATTAGCCGACGTTCCTATTTGGTCGGGTTCGAAAACTAGAAAGTCGCTGGAAGAAGGCTGTTTTGGTACTATTTCGTTTGTCTAGACACGAAAATATATGCCGCGACTGACGAACGAAGTTGCGATACACCTGGAGAAGGCCCGTGACAGCGCATTTCTAGCTGTCGAGACATATAACAGGCCGAGGACTAGTTTTCGGTCTGGCGGATATATTGTGATGATGTGCATCGCCTGGACGGCTCTATTCCATGCGATCTTTTTCAATCGGAAGATAAAGCCGTTCTATCGAAAGAAAAGCAATCGCAGACATTTCGAGATGCTGGATGGCGATAAAAAGGCGTGGGAGCTCTGGCAATGTGTGGCGGAATTCTGGGGATCGCAACATCCCCCAATCAGGATGAATCTCGAGTTCTTTGTAAAGCTCAGGAATAAGATTGAGCATCGTTCAATGCCGGGGCTTGATATTGCGATATTTGGCGAATGCCAGGCGCTTCTGTTCAACTTCGAGAACCTTATTACGACGGAGTTTGGCTACAAATATGCCCTCAATGAAAGTTTGTCCCTCGCCTTGCAATTTTCATGCAATCGCAATGAACAGCAGCAACTTGCAGTGAGGAAGCTGCACAAGGGCCTCGCTAAAGACATTAGGTCCTATATCGATGCATTTAGAACAAGCCTGAGCGCTGAACAATTGCAAGATGCTCAGTTCAGCTATAAAGTCTTTCTCTTTCCCAAGCCTGCGAACCACGAGAGCAGCGCGGATTTGGCAGTGGAGTTCATCAAATATGACGCAAACAACCCTGACGAAATGTCGAGGATCAACCGCGCCGTGGCTTTGATAAAGCCGCCGACAACAACTATTGCTCAAATGGCTGGACCTCTAACCACCGACAGTAGAGGCGTACCAGTGCGGATCGTTACGGATGATCCGAATGCAATTGCAGTCCGAGCAATCGACTACGACAAAACTCACCCCTATCGGCAGATGGATTTGCTGAAGAGGATCAAGGAACTGCTCCCCCAAGGAACCTCGCTAAGCACCTACGACCTTATGGCGGTCAGATACGCGTTTCAGGTTGTCGAGCGGGACGACTATTACCACAAATCCAAGTTCGGCTCCGCCCAGTATAGTGATTCCTACGCTCAGTGGATAGTAGAAAGGTGCGCTGCGGATCCGGAGTTCTTTCGCAAAGCCCGAGAAAGATACCGCGAGGAACATCACTGACCTGGAATTCTAGAAATTGACCGACCGTTGCCCCTTAGTGTCGTTTCCCGTACATCTGCTCGCCCGCTGTCACCGCCAGCGCCAATCGGTTCTGCGGTGGAGGCAGCGGACACGTCGCATAATCCGTGAACACGCACGGCGGATTCTCGGCTTTATTGAAATCGATTTCCACCACTCCGGCCTTCTTCACGCCGCCTTTCGGCAGCTCCGCGTAAAGGAACCGCGACGCCCCGTAGGTTGTCTTGCCGCTGGTCTGATCGCGCATCACGAACCATAGTTCGTCGCCATCCACCACCGGCTCCAGCCGGTACTCCTTGCCGTCCCGCTGAAAGCTGACGTACCCCGGACTCTCGTCCTTCTCCTTCACGCCCACTGCCGTATCAAACGTCATAGTGCGCGGCTTGTCCCACGGAACGTACTTCGCTTGCACCTTCCATGACGGGTCCACCGGATACCACTTGAGTCCCGTAAACTCCCGCCGCGTCGCGCTGTCGTTGTCCTTGATGCGCACGCCCATCTTATCTTCGCGCTTGATCGCGAAAAACTTCACGCGGCCCACCGCCAGCCTGTCGTAGGTCGGATCGATGTCGGGCTTCAGTACGGACTCTTTGGCGGGAGCGCCGTTCATCGTCACCGCCACGCCCGCTGCCGGCTTGAAGCGCACCACGCCAGCCTTCAGCGTCAGCGTCCCCACATTGGCAGGCGCGGACTTCGGCAACTTCACTTCAAATGTCGGATTCGATCCCACGCGGTTGTCGCCTTCCTTCAACCATGTGAGGCCCACCACCGTGAGCCATCCGTCGTCGGCTTTGAGCTTCGCTTCCCGCTGCGCGCGCCAGTCCGCCACCGCCCGCTGATAGCTGGTCGGCGACATGTCCGCCGCCAACGCAACCACCGCCGCCAATCCCACTGTCACTCCGAGACTCGTCCGCTTCTTCTGCATCGCGACTCTCCTTGCCGAAATGGTAGCAAACCCGCCGCGTGCCTATAATAAAGGCGATTCTCCCTATGAAGACCATTCTTCTTGCGTTTGTTTTGGTTTGTTCGGCGAGCGCCCAGAATACGGACGCCGCATTCCGCAAGTGGTGGCCAGGATTTCAAGCCGCCGTCGCAAAGCACGACGCCAAAGCAGTCGCGCAGGGCATGCGTTTCCCGCAGCCGTGGGAGAACGGCCCCGCTATTCGCGAAATCAAGAATGAGGCCGATTTCGTCGCACGCTTCGACGCCTTCTTGACGCCGGAGATCAAGAGGCAGATCGTTCGCAAGCGGCCCGAGAGCCTGCCCAACGGCAACTACATCATCGTGTGGCACGCTCGTGGCAACGAGTATTCGCTCTACTTCAGGCCGAGCGGTGACGCCTTTGCGCTCGATGGGTTGAGTGAAGGTCCGCCCTAGCGCGCCCGCTTCATGCGGTAGTCTTCTACCGCGGGCATCCGGACCACGCGGCACATCTCATGCAGGCGGGAGCGCGCCCGGCTGCCGATCATCTCCGCCAGCGTTCGCTCGCGGATGGTCTTCTTATCGCCGCCCGGCATCGTAAAATCTTTGCCGCGCTCGTCGTCCGTCAGATTGGTAGTGGCGATCAGGGGCTTCTTCTGATTGCAGCGATGCGTGATGATCGCGGTCACGGTATCTTCCACCCAATCGGTGACGCGATGCGCGCCTAGATCGTCGAGCAGCAGCACTTCGACGTCCAGCGCCGCGCGATACGCTTCTCGGTCCGCCGCACCGGAGGCGGCATCATATCCCGAACGAATCATATTGAGCAGGCTTTGATAATCGAAAAACAGGCACTCGTGCCCCTTGTCGAGCAGCGCGCGCATCGCCGCCACCGCCAAGTGAGTCTTGCCCGTTCCCGGCTCGCCGACCAGCA
>CAZDGT010000028.1:0-2356 GCA_964504905.1 uncultured Bordetella sp.
TTGGCTGGGAATGGGCAATTCCCGTTTCGCCATCGACCATGCCGATGTACGCCAGCGTTTACCTGGTCGTGCCGCTCACTTTCCTGCTGTGCGCGGATCGTGCCGAGATGCGGCGTCTTGTCATTGGCGCCTGGCTGGCAACCCTGCTGAACACGCTGCTCTACCTTACAATCCCTGCAACCGCCGCCTTCCGAACCGTCCCGATTCACGGTTGGATGAGCGAGTGGCTGATGTGGGAGCAGCGCCTGGCCGCACCTGCCGCGGGATCGTGTCCATCGTTTCATGTGACGTGGGCCGTAATTTGCGCCGCGTCCCTTGCCCGTGGAACACTGCGTCGAGCATCCGCGCTTTGCTGGGTCTGGCTGCTGGGCCTTTCGCTTTCCTGCCTGACCACCGGCATGCACAGTGTTGTGGATGTGCTGGCGGGCGCGTTGACCGGCGCTCTCTGCGTTCGTCCCGACAAGCTCTGGCAACGTTTGCTCGATGTCACAGAACGCCTGGGCAATTCCTGGAACGCCAGGCAACTTGGCCCGCTTCGAATCATCAATCACAGTTTTTGGTCGGGCCTCGCAGGCTTCACGGTTCTTTTTATCGCCGGATTGTCAGCGGGCGCGGATAATCTGGCGGGGGTGGTCGTGATCGCAGTTTGTGCACTGTTCGGAGCCGGGCTCTGGGCTCAACTGGTCGAGGGATCCTCGGCGCTTCTGCGTCCCTTCGGCTATTACGGTGCGATGCTGGGTGGCCTGCTCGCGGTGGTGGTCATTGCGTGGTTGCGGGGTCCGGTCGCTGAACTTATGGCCGCCTTCGCGGTCGCGGCGCCCTGGACGCAGGCCATCGGACGGCTGCGTTGTGTCGTGCAAGGTTGCTGCCATGGCCGGCCGGTGGAGTGGGGAATTCGCGTGACTAACCCTCACTCCCGTGTCGCCAAGCTGGCGGGCTTCATTGGTACGCCCATCCATCCCACGCCGCTCTATTCGATACTGGCGAACATCGCAATCGGCATCCTCCTGCTTCGGATGCGCTCGGTCGGCGCCGGTGCATTTCAGATCGCCGGGCTCTATCTGTTGCTCGCCGGCCTGTCCCGCTTTGTGGAAGAAACCTATCGCGGCGAACCACAGACCGCGCGGTTTGCGGGGCTTGCCTTGTACCAGTGGATGGCCATCGGAAGCGTCGTCCTCGGAATGATCGTCATGGCGCTCCCTGGCCCGGTCCTGCCCTCCCTGCACGCGCCCTCGCTGTTGCTCTGGGCGACTTCCCTCGCGTGGGGGCTGGTGTGCGCCTTCGCGATGAGCATGGATTTTCCCACGTCGAATCGCCGCTTTTCGCGACTGACGGGCTGACAGCGGCCTTCCCGTCCGCGTCACGGCGACAACCGTGCCCGATAATATCGGCTGGCCTGGCCCGTGCCGTTGTCAATCGGTTCAATTCCTTTTGATCCAATTCCCCAGGATAATCTTCATGCCGTTCGTGGATTGAAGGCCGAAGTAATGAATTTCCAAGGCGCCGTTGGTGAGCGGTTTCAAGGCCATATCCTTGTGCTTTGCCAAAAACAGATAACCGTTTGATTGATCTACAAATTCCGAAAGCTCGGCGTAATTTGTGGGCCAGCGGTCGTTTCGGATGCCGAAGGAGTAGCAAGTATAGACGACATCAGAGGCTCCGCTGGCCATGAGGCCAATGTCGTAGAGCGGCGCGAGGCGCTCGGAAAGGAGGCTGAACACCGAGAACTGGGCATCGTTCGTTTGCGGATGCGTTGAGGGACCCAGCAAGTCCAGAAGTATCGAGGGTTGCAATTCATTGTTTTTCTTCGGAGGTGTCGAGCAACTCGACATGCAGATCACCATCACGGCCACATATTGAATTCGCAAGAATTTCATTGCCCGCGATTGTCTTTGTGGTCACGAAACCAGCAGCCAAAGGCCGCACACAAAAGCCGCCGCCCCAATCACCCATGCCCGCAGTGCCGCTGAGCGGAGCGATTTCAGGAAGAACGGACTCGCAACCAGCAAAAACAACAGCACCCCCAGATATCCCCACAATAGTGGTCGCTGCAAAGGAGACAGCGCCTGGAACGCACTCATAATCCGCGGATGCCCGGCCAAGTCATAAGGCCACGAGATTCTCAATGCCAATCCGTATAGGCAGGCGAGAATGACGAACGCCTCCGCGCCGAAAAACAGTTGTTTCCACCGTGTGGCGGAGGTTTGTGTGGATGCGCACATATATCGTGAAAATTATACCGCGTGCTTCAAGTATTCCTTTGTCCAAACGGACGCTAAACCACGCTCTCCGCGCCGTCCAGCAGCCATTTTCGGCGGAAACTTTGACACGGAACCACCGGACCGATGGTTTTGAA
>CAZDGT010000029.1:0-1597 GCA_964504905.1 uncultured Bordetella sp.
GCTTGCTTTCCGTGAGCCGGTAGCAAAGCTCAAATTCTTCTCAGCACCGGCAAGTGTGTATGTTTTCTTGAGCAAGGCCGGCGCCTCCGCGCCTTCGCCTGACAACCACAGCTTGCCGGGCGCTCCCAATGCGAGGAGGCCGGGCAGGTCGCCATATTTCGCACCTCCTGGAAGAAAATTTACGTCCCGAATATCGGACACGTTTCCGAATCGGAAGCCGCCGGTATCAACGGCCAGGCAGCGAATTGCAGTGCCCGTTTCTGCTTTTGCCGCCGCCGCCCATGCGCCCCCGCCATCCAGGCCAACGAGGTCGATCTGGTCCTTGCCTCCATTCCGCTTCTGCGCAAACTCGATAGCGCTGAACACGTCGTGAACGCGCTGCGTGAACAACGGATAATTATATCCAAACGTGTAGGCCGCCGCTTCACGAGGGTTCTTTACCACCCGGGTGCGCGTGAACGCCTGTCCATCCGCGAGAAATTCTCGCTGGAATAACAAGTCCACAGCGATCACTGTGACTCCTTTGCTCAACAGCTTGCGCGCGTCGGCACTTGGCTGGGGCTGTCCGGAGGCTCCCTTCGCATACAAACCGCATTTGCCCTTACCGGAAATCCAGATTACCGTTCGAGAAGCGTTCGTTTTGGGTTCCAGAATCACCATGGGCAATTCTTCACCGTAGGTTGTATTTCGTAACAAGCCGACCGTCTCCCAATATTCCCCATGATCGAGCCGGTTGGAGTGGGTAAGTTCCACGGAACCGTTGCTCTCCAGGCCGCCATCCAGAATTACATCGAAAGCGCCGCCATAAATTGTGCGAAAATGTTCGAGCGAGTCCTGACATTGCGCAAGCTGCTTTTCGTCGCGCTCGGTGATCCGCCGCAGGAGTTTCCTCTCGAACTCCGGGCCATCCGAGGGTTTCGGATGTTGTTCGTCCCAAACGGACAATTCCTGGGGTGTGGAAAACGGATAATCCTCCTCAACGACGGGCTCTGGCAAGCCAAGCTTCAGGTGTTGATTGAACCACGCATACATCGCCGCGCGGCTTACATAATTGTAGTTGTGTCCAAACTGCAACAACGGGGTGAGTTTTACATTTTGCGGCGCTCCGAGCATGGCAAAGTGCTGTTGCAACTCAGGATATCCTCTCGTCGGCATTTCCTTCGTCCAATCATTCGCCGCCGTCATACCGAGCGGTTTTGGTGCGAAGAGGGCGGCGATTTCCACGTTGCCTGTATCCACACGAAGCAGAGACGCATTTTCACACGTGCAGCCGCCCTGCATAGCGGTTGAAACCATCACGGCCGGAAATGCGACGGTTGGCCTGTCGTCCAGGGCGCACAGAATGAAAGTCTGAGAACCTCCTCCGCTGGCGCCGGTCACACCGATGCGATTCGGATCCACATCGGGAAGGCTCAGCAGAAAATCCAGCGCGCGAATCGAATCCCAAGTCTGCAAACCCATGATACTCTGTAGATGCTCCTCTCCTTGTGGACTGAACAAGCCCCAGTTTTCAGCAGCGTTCATCTCCGGGCGCTGCTTCGCGAAACCGTGCGCGAGCGATTGCGAAATCTGGACGCTGTCCGCGTAACCAATCATG
>CAZDGT010000030.1:0-1958 GCA_964504905.1 uncultured Bordetella sp.
CGAGATTTCCCAGATAGACTCCACCCGGCTACTTCGCCGTACCGTATGGCCCATTGTATAACGCCACGACCCCATTGAGCCTACCCCATTTTCGAGCTTCTTTCGGTCTGCAGGGTTGTCCACCAAGGCGGATCAATGCAGGCGCGCGCCGTACAACGCTACTACTATCTCTTTCTCGGAATCCCCGATCGTCCCACCCACCCTCATCTTCGCGGTTTTTCCGCTCTTCAGCTTGAGGCAGCCTCTCCTCAGCGGATCGCCTCCGTAGCCGCCTGGATGGTGTCGATCGCGTTGCCTTCAAAGCGGTTATTGACGAAGGTGTACAGCGCATTCTCGCCGGGCAGGTAGGACTCGATCAGTTCCCGCAATGCATCTCTGCCTTCAGGATACGGGTCTTGGACGCGCTCGTACGGTGAGAATTGCTCGACCGCTTGCTGGTAAGTGCGTCCTGGCCTGAGCAACAAGCGGGCCACGGTATGTGCCGCGGTGAAAACACCTGGAATCCGTATCTGCTCCATCAGCGAGGGCATGCGCGTCCAACTGTTCAGGCAATGAGCCACGCCGTGGGCACGGAGCGTGTCCAGATAAGCGCCGGCGGGTTCGAGGAATTCCGGGTTGCGGACCTCCACCGCGAATCGGAACTGTTGAGCAGGTAACCCCGACAACATCCCATCCAGGCGAGCGGCAAACGCACGCGGCTCACTCGTCGGCCCACCGTGAATGGTGCCGAACTCAAAGATCAGCACGCCCAGCTTGTCGCGATAGGGTTCGAGGCGGTTCAGCAGTTGGTCACACACCAGTGCACTGTCCATGAAGTGTTCATTGGCCGTGCCTGCCCGCCGGCCATAGCGCGGTAAATCAGGGAACCGCTCGACGGTTACTTCCTCCGGCACCTTCAGGCTGAACTGAAAACCCTGCGGCAATTGGGCGAAGGTCCGCTCCCATGCTTCAGGTGACGGGAATTGATAGAACGCAAAGTCACCACAAACGGTGGGAAAGAGCGCAGCGTATTCGCTCAAACAGGTTTCGGTGAACCGTTTCTGCGAGAACCGGCCGCGAGTGGCGTAACGCGCTGGGTTGTACACCTTTCCGAGCCAGCCTGGGTACTTCCAGCTTGAGGTACCCAGGAAGACTCCGCGCTTCGCCAATCGTTTGAGCCGTTCAGCCAGCGGGAGCATGTCCGGCAAGAGATCCGAGCTTGCCGTGGGTGAGGGCGTTTCCGCCCAGGGGAATGTGAACTGCTCGCCCTCCATAAGTCGTTACTCCTCCCAGACATAATAGCAGCCAGGTGCACACCGTTGAAAGTTAGGAATATGTTAGGTATCATTCCAGTGGGTGAGATTGCCCCTCGCACAGGGAGACATCCGCGATGGAAAGCATGGTTTCGGCAGATGAACTCCCGGTCATTCCCGCCGGCTGGCCGGACGAGATGGGCGAAGGGTGCTATGCCCTGGACGCGGGGCGAGTCTTGCGGGCCACGCCGCGCAGCTTCGCGTTGCGCGTCCGCGGGCAGTCCATGATCAATGCCAGTATCTGCGACGGCGATATCGTCATCGGCGAATCTACGCCGCAAGCACGGCCGGGGGCAATCGTCGTGGCCCTCATCGACGGCGAATCGACGCTCAAGCGGCTGGTTCTGCGCGAGGGACGCCCTTGTCTGGTGTCTGAGAATCCGCTTTGTCCCGACCCGATCGCACAATCGGAACTGGTGATCCAGGGGGTGGTGCATACCGTCGTCCGGCGCTTGGCGTGAACGGTGGCAGGAGGTCGAGCGTGTTGCGGACGATTCTGCATCTCGATGCGGATGCGTTTTTCGCCTCGGTGGAGCAGGCGGCGGATCGGCATCTGCGCGGCAAGCCGGTGGCTGTCGGCGGGCTGCATCGCGGCATCGTCGCTTCGCCGAGTTACGAGGCCCGGCAATACGGTATCTACACCACCATGCCTATCGTTCGGGCGAG
>CAZDGT010000031.1:0-20285 GCA_964504905.1 uncultured Bordetella sp.
GAGGTTGCGGCCGGGGCGTGGCGAGATCACATACTCTCTGCTGATAAACCTGCGGGCGTATCTGGCGCTGGCGGATTCAGTCCCCAAACCATTTCCTTTTTCGGAGGCGGCGCAAAAGCAATTGATCGAGTTGCGTGACGACGCGACGCGGCTGGACGCCCACTTCCGAGCTTTGGTGGAGAATCGCGACCGGCTGCTGGTGAGTCCTGATCCCGGGAATCTATTGCGTTATGCGGAGGCCAATCGGAAGCTCCCTGCGCCGGCGGCGGGGAAGCCGCGTGTGGTGTTCTTCGGCGATTCCATTACGGACTTGTGGCATTTGAACGAGTACTTTCCGGAGAACGACTACCTCAATCGGGGAATCTCCGGACAAACCAGCGGACAACTGCTGCAGCGCATGAAGAACGATGTGATCGATCTGCATCCGGAAACGGTGCTGATTTTGATCGGCACCAATGATCTGGCGCGTGATACACCGGTGACAACTATCGAAAGCAACTACCAGATGCTGGCTGATCTGGCGTCGGCGTATAAGATCAAAGTGATCTTCGCGTCGGTTCTGCCAGTGAGCGACTACCACAAAGATCAGGACCCATCGTACGAACGGCGGGTGCAGCGGCCGCCGGTTTTGATCAAAGCTCTAAACGACTGGCTACAGGCATTCTGTTCGCAGCGTGGTTACGTATATCTGGATTACTACTCCGCGACGGTAGACCAGGCGACGCAGTTGCAATCGGACCTGTCCGACGATGGACTGCATCCTAACGCCAAAGGGTACCGGGTAATGGCGCCGTTGGCGGCCGCTGCCATCGGAAAAACACTGGCTCCCGTGGAGACTTCGCAGAAACCTAAGAAGCGCGGGTTAGCGTCTATTCTTAAGTAGGATGAAAAGTTGGTTTCCACAAGTGTGTCTGTTGCTGGCCTTGACGGCGGCGGCCTTGGCGCAGACAAAGATGACTGTCGACCAACTGGCTGGCTTCGTCAAGTCGTCTGTCGAATTGCACGAAGACGATCGTAAGGTTGCCGAGGTAGTCAGGAAGATCCGGCTCTCCAATCAACTGGACGCCCATACGGTGGAGATGTTGCAGAGTTTGGGTGCGGGACGGCTGACTGTCGCGGCACTGCGGACGCTTAGTACCGATTCCGCGAATCTCCCGGCGGCGGCTGTTGCTCCGGCACCGAAGTTGAGCGTGGCGCCGATTCCGGGTCCCGATGCGAGCGAGCAGAAGAAAATTCTGGCGGAGATTACGGAGAATGCGCTCAGTTACAGCGCCGGACTTCCGAACTTTATCTGCATGCAAGTTACGCGGCGCTACATGGACCGGGCTGGGGGACAGAACTTCCGGCTGACCGATACCATCGCCGAACGTCTGAGCTACTTCGAGCACAAGGAAGACTACAAGGTAATCTCGGTGAATGGCACGCCGGTGACTAACCGCAAGCATGAACAGCTGGGTGGGGCGACATCCAGCGGCGAGTTTGGCAGCATGCTGCTGGAAGTCTTTAGTCCCGAGAGCCAGACGGAGTTTCAATGGGAGCGGTGGGGCAAGTTGCGGGACCACATCATGCATGTATTTAGCTTTCGCGTGCGCCTGGAAAATTCGAAATACAATATAACCGCCGAAGATGTGAAACGGACCGTTACGGTGGGCTATCACGGTTTGGTCTTCGCGGACCGCGACAGCCACGCGGTGATGCGCATCACGATGGAGGCGGATGACATTCCCGAGGATTTTCCTATCCGCAGCGCGTCCGAAGTTCTGGATTACGACTCCATCGGGATTTCGGGACAAAAGTTCATTTTGCCACTCAAGGTGGAAATGCGAATGCGGGACGGCCGCGAGGCAATGAAGAACGAAGCCGAGTTCCGGCTGTATAACAAGTTCGGCGCCGATACCAGTATTCAATTCGGCGACGCTACGGAGCCCCAATAGACAGTCTATTATTGGAATAGAAATGAAGCACTGGACGGCACGACTGGGCCTCTTAGTCGTCCTCTCCCTGGGGGCGCAGGCGCAGAGTAAACTGACAGTGGACCAACTGGTTAGTTTTGTTCGATCCTCGGTTCAGCTAAGGCATGACGATCGCCAGATCGCAGGCTTCATTAGGAAAAACGTAAAACTCTCCAACCGACTGGACGCGCGCATGGTGGAAGAGCTCCAGGGCATGGGAGCAGGTCCGCAGACCGTAGCGGCGCTAAAGGGCTTAATCACGGAGACGGCCAGCCTTGCGCCCGCTCCGCCTCCGGCTGCGAAACCCGTAGTGACCGGCCCGCCCGCGCCCGATTCCATCGAGCAAAAGCGGATCCTGGCGGAGATTACGGAAAACGCCCGCAACTACACGAAGGGTTTGCCCAACTTCATTTGCCTGCAAGTGACGCGCCGCTACGGCGACAATAGCGGGCTGGAGAACTACCGGCTGATCGATACCATTGCCGAACGGCTTACCTACAACGAACAGAAGGAAGACTACAAAGTAGTTTCTATCAACGGCGTGCCAACGACGGGCGGGGTCAAGCACGAACAGATGGGTGGGGCGAGTTCGTCCGGTGAATTTGGTTCGATCCTGAAAGAAATTTTCGCGCCGGAGACGGAAACAGAGTTCGATTGGGAGCGGTGGGCGACACTACGCGGCAAGCGCATGTACGTGTTCAGTTTCCGCGTGCGGCAATTGCGTTCGCAGTACAGCATCTATGCGGACGCGGTAAAGCGAACAATCATTGTGGGATACCACGGATTGGTTTACGCGGATCGAAATACGAACATGGTGATGCGCATCAAGTTAGAGGCGGAGAATCTTCCTGTCGATTTTCCGATCCAGAGCGTGGATCTGGACTTGAACTATGACGTCACCAAGATCTCAGGCCAGGAGTATCTGCTGCCGCTGAAGTCCGAGATTCGCTCGCGCGAAGGCCGGTTTTTGGTGAAGAACGAAGTCGAATTCCGGCTATACAACCGGTTTGGAGCGGAGACGAACATCCAGTTTGGCGACGTGCCGGATGCGCTGCCTGAAGACACGACCAAAGAACAACCGGCTAAATAGTAAGCATGTAGTCCCGCGTCATGGGGGCTGCGCTGTTGGCGCCGCGCTTGCACAGCAAAATTTGATGGAGTCCGAGGGCGCCTTCCTCAAAAGCCACGGACGACCCAGCAAGATACAACTGCCAGGTGCGCCAAGTGGCTTGGTCCACGACCTGAAGGCAAGCGTCGCGGTTAGCTAGAAGCCGGTCGACCCAGGCGCGACAGGTGAGGGCGTAGTGACGGCGGAGGTTCTCTACATCTAGAACCTCGAACCCCGCGTTTTCGGCGGCCCGAATCACGTCATGCAGGTGAACAATTTCTCCTCCAGGAAAGACGCTACGAGCGATGAACAGGCTTTGCGCATCGCTGTGGACGGGCGCGGGACGGGTGATTCCGTGGTTCAAGAACAGTCCGTCTGGGGCGAGCAGCTTCGATACGGTGCGGAAGTAGGCTTCAAGTTGGGCACGCCCGACGTGCTCGAACATGCCGACGGAAGCAATCTTATCGAACTGACCTGTGACATCCCGGTAATCCGTTTCTTTCAGGGTGACCTGTTCTGTGAGTCCTTCGGCGTGAACACGGGCACTGGCGTACTCGAATTGCCGGTGGCTCAGGGTGCAGCCGCTGGCGCGGGCTCCGAGGCGGCGGGCGGCATGCAGGACCAGCGCTCCCCAACCGCATCCGATATCGAGGAAGCGCTCACCCGCGCGCAGGCACAGCTTTCGGCAGATCTGATCCAGCTTAGCGGCTTGCGCTTGGTCCAAAGAGGCGCCGGGTTGATTGAAGTAGGCGCAAGAGTAGACCATCTGCGAATCCAAAAATAGCTTGTAGAAATCGTTGGAGCGATCGTAGTGGAAGCGAATGTTGCGCGCCGCAGCATCGCGGCCGGTCCAACGCTGAGTGAGCCTCCAGGGATTCCAGCGGCAAATGGTGTCCAAAGCCTGACGGCGAAACGTACTCGCAGATTGCAACAACTGGAAGCGTACCGCAGCGACGAAATCGCCATAAACCTCGACTTCACCGTTTACGAACGCCAGCGCCACAGAATAGGCGTCGGCTTGGGCAAGCCACCGCTGGCCGCCTCTACGGCGGGAGACGATCTCAAAGTTCCGCGCTTGAACGGGCGTGGCGGCAGAGGTAGGAGCTGACATCGCTTTCCCTCCCGGACGCCCTGTTTGTATCACAGCGAAACAGCCGCGGCAATGGGGTACGTGCGTTCACAGGCTAGTCGAAAAATCTAACCCGTTTGGAAGCTGCAGTTTGGAGCTGTCTCCCGGGGCAGGGCAAGCGTAGCGGAATGATAGGCTGCTGGTCGCGAGAGAAAGAGGCCCGGATGGGCAATGAAAAAAGCAGTGACGCGAAGCCGAAGCGTGCCGCGAAGCCGGCGGCGAAACAGGCGCAGGTCGTTAAGAGCATGTTGACCAAGATGGAAAAAAAGATGGCTGGTAAGGACATGAAGGCCACGGTGGCGGACTACATTCGGCTCCTGCAACTGCATAAGGAACTGGATGACGAGTCGCCAAAGGAGATCAGGGTGACATGGGTGGAACCGGCGGCGGAGAGGACGGAGTCCGGGAAAGAGGAATAGAGTACCACCCGCTTCCCTCGCAGCAAAGATTTCACGATTCGGCGGCACGGTTCAAAGGGTTTTCGGGGCCGATTGGATCGGGCAAAAGTCAGGCGCTGTGCCAGGAGGCGCTGAAGCTGGCGTATCTGAATCCGGGGCGGACGGGACTGCTGGGGGCTCCGACGTTTCCGATGCTGCGGGATGCAACGCAGGCGGCATTAATCGACATTCTGGAACGAAACCGGATTCCGCATGAATGGAATCGCGGGGAAAACTTTTTGGTGCTGCGCGAGACGGGGACACGGATTCTGTTCCGGGCCGTGGAGGAGTTTGAGCGGTTGCGGGGGAGCAATCTGGCGTGGTTCGGGTTGGATGAGTTGACATATGCGCCGAAGGAAGCGTGGCTGCGGCTGGAGGGTCGGTTGCGGGATCCGAGGGCGACCCGGCTGTGCGGCTTTGCGGTCTGGACTCCGAAAGGCTACGACTGGGTTTACGAGCGATTTGTAGCATCGCAGGTGGAAGGCTACGAGACGATCATCGCGGGACCGTTCGAGAACCGGTTCTTGCTGGACCGGATTCCAGACTATTACGAGCGGTTGAAACACAGCTACGACGGAAGGTTTTACGAGCAGGAAGTTCTGGGCGAATACTTGGAGCTGACGGCTGGCCGAGTGTATTTCGCTTTTAGCAGGAATGGGAACGTGGCGGAGGCGGTGGTTGCGCCGGGACGTCCCCTGTTGTGGGCGCTGGATTTCAACGTGGACCCGATGTCGTCGGTAGTGGCGCAGGTGGATGGAGATCAGGTGAGAGTGCTGGATGAAATCGTGCTGAGCCGGGCAAGTACCTACGACGCATGCGAGGAGTTCGGAAACCGGTTTCCGCGACATGCGGCCGGCCTGGTCATTTATGCAGACGCCAGCGGGGCGCGGAGACAGACGTCCGGGACAACGGACGTTGAAATTCTGAAGAAGTTTTTATGCGAGAGGTCGTACGGGGATGTACGGTTCCGGATTCCGAAGGCGAATCCGGCGGTGCGGGACCGGGTGACGCTGATGAATTCGAAGCTGGAATCTGCGGCGGGAGAGCGGAGCCTGGTGGTTCATCCGCGATGCAAGGAGTTGATCAAAGACTTCGAGCAGGTGACATACAAGGAAAACAGCCAGGTGATCGATAAAGACCGCGATCCCCGGAGGACGCATTTATCGGATGCGCTGGGGTATCTGGCGTGGCAGGAATGCAGGGGCGGGGTGAAGGTTGGGGAGCAGGGGCGTCCGCTGATTTAGGGGAGGGAATACGTGTTGGATATCGACCGGGAGCATCCACAATACCGAGCACGCAAAGAAGTATGGCGATGTTATCGCGACCTCTATGCCGGAGGAGAGCAGTTCAAGGTGAACGCACAACGCTACTTGGTCCCCAGGCAGAAGGAACCCGGAGACGTTTACCGGGAGCGGGTCGGCCGGGTGTTCTACGAAAACTATGTTGGCTCAATTGTGGACTGGTATTCAGCGACGCTGTTCCGGCGGGAGCCGGTGCTGACGTTCGAGGGTTCGAATGAGGAGGGGCAATCGTTCTTTAGCGAGTTCGTGGAGGATGTGGACCGGAAGGGCACGGCGTTCGCGGATTTCCTGCGCAGGCAGTTAGTGGAAGCGATGGTTACGGGCACGAGCTACGTGCTGGTGGATTTTCCGCGAATAGAAAAAGCACCGGGCAATCGGGCGCAAGAGGAAGCGCTGGGGGCTGCGCGGGCGTATCTGGTGGACTACGCGGCGGAGGACCTCATCAACTGGAGCCTGGACGAGAAGGGCAACTACGAATGGGTAGTTTTGCGGACAGAGCTCATCAAACAAGATCGCGTAGAAGATGCAGAGTGGCGGCGGGAGAAGCGGTGGGCGTACTACGACAAACAGGACTTCCGGCTCTATCGCCAGGTCACGACGGGCGGAGGAGCGGGAGCCGTGGAGCTGATCGACGAGGGACTGCACGGGTTGGCGAAGCTGGATCGCGTGCCTCTGTTTGCGCTGCGAATTCCCGAGGGAATGTGGATGCTGAATCGCGCAGGTTCACTGCAACTCGAGCATTTCAACAAAGCAAACGCGCTGTCCTGGGCGCTGACGATGGGGCTGTTCGCGATGCCAGTGGTTTACTCCGAACGCGAGTGGAGCCAGATGGTGGGCGAGAGCTACTACATCCAACTGGGCCCGGAAGACCGATTTGGTTGGACGGAGCCGGAGGGCAAAGTTTACCAGATTGCAGCCGACAACATGACGCGCTTGCAAGAGGAAATCTACCGGGTGTGTTACATGCCGCAGGCAGGCGGTCCACTGAGTAAGGGGCAGACGCAATCGGGGTTCAGCAAGCAACAGGATTTTTCGATTACGCAGGAGGTGCTGCGGGCCTACGGCGACGCGGTCAAGGACCAGGTACGGCGCGTACTGAAGGCAATTGAGGCGGCGCGGGAGGACGGGCTTTCGATAGGCGTCACGGGTCTAGACGAGTTCAATATTTCAGAATTTGCGATTGAGGTGGGCGACGCGCAGAAGCTACTGGCGCTAGGGGGAGAGTCACTGACGCTGCGGAAGGAAGTGCAGAAGAGACTGGCGCTGAAGTATTTGGCGGATGCGAGGCAGGACGTAAAGGACAAGATCGTTGCGGAAATAGAGCAGGGGCCGGGGGCCAGGGGCCAGGGGCCCGGAAATACGAGCGACCAGGGGCCAGAAACCAATGGATGACATCCGAGACATTGTGCGAGCGGTGGTGGAAGAATTCATGCCGCAGAAAACCGAGTTGGAAGAAGAGCGCAAGAAGCGAGAGGGACTGGAACAGCGGGTCAGCGAGTTAATGTCCAAGACGGCGGAGGCGGAGCGGAGCGCGGCGATCCGGGCGGAATTGCATAGACAAGGCGTGGCCAAGGTGGATTTAGCTTACAGGGCGATCAAGGATGAGATCCTGCGCGGTGAGGATGGCCAGTTGATCGGGATGCGGGAGCAGGTGGAGCAGTTTGTGAAGGAGAACCCGGAACTGCTGCCCGCCAGACTCGGAGGCGGGTCCGGCGCGGCTGGCCGGCAGAGAAGCGGGCGGGTGGAGACACAAGTGGAGCTGGAGAAGATTCGTCCGGGGATGAGTCCGGAGGAACTGGACAGAGTACGGGAGGAGATCGCCAGAGTAGCGTCACAGACGCTGCGCGGGTGGTAGAGGAGAGGAAAAATGGCAGTAATCACATCGACGAATGTTGCGAACGCGATTGTAAAGCTGGTGGCGGCGGATGCCCTGCCCGCGCTGATGGGGAACCTGGTGATGGGGAACCTAGTCAATCGCGATTATGAGCCGTCATTGGCGCAAGCGGGCGATACGATCAACGTACCGATTCCGCCGACGCTGGTGGCGAACAATATTGCCGAGGGCGGTACGGTGCAGACGCAGAACACGAGTCTGGGCAATGCACAGATCGTTCTGAACACGCATGCGGAAGCGACATTCCAGGTGCCGGATGTGACCAAGATCCTGGCGGTGCCGGACCTGCTGAAGCTGTACATGCAGCCGGCGGTGGTGGCGCTCGCGGAACGAATCGAAACCGATTTGCTGGCGTTGTATCCGCAGTTTACGGCCAACACGGCTGTGGGGACGGGCGGGACCGCATTGACCGAAGCAGTAGTCGACGCGGCGGAGACGGCGCTGTTCAATACCAAGGTCCCGGCGAGCGCATCGAAGTATTTAGTTGTGGACGCCAACGCGTATTCGGCGCTGCGGCAGATTACGCGGTTCAGCGAGTACAACTCGGCGGGCGAGGCAGGATTGCGCGCCCTGATAGACGGGGCCGTGGGCAAGATGAAGGACTTCTACATTTTCCGTTCGCAGTTCATCGCAAAGACGGGGAGCAGTCCGGTGACGACGCACAATCTGGCGTTTGCGAAGAATGCGATCGGCCTGGTGGTGCGCAGGCTGCCGCAGCCGCTGCCGGGGACGGGTGCGATTGCGGAGTACGCGGAATTGGGAAATTTCGGGATGCGAGTAACGATGAGCTACCAGCCGAATACGCTGGCGCAGCAGTTCACGGTGGATGTGCTTTATGGCACCGGCATACTGCGAAACAATCACGCCGTACAAGTCAATAGTTAGGTTGTCTGGGTGCGCGGGGTGGGCAGCGATGCTCACCCTTTTTATTTTGGAGGGCATATGGCACTGCTGACGGATGGCAATCCGAACGATACCGAAGCGCTGCGAGTGTTCGAGACGGCGATTCTGGAAGTAGCACGGATAGAGACGATTGACCTGGACGCAAAACTAGGGCTCGCCACGGATGAGATTTCACAGGAAGTGCTGGACGTGCTGTTGGATCACGCGGATTCTCCGGCGGAGCGGCGGAGAGTGGGCGTATCGGACGTTGTGGTAAGTCCGCAGGTGAAGCGGTGGCATGCGCTGCACACGCTGGCCGTAGTTTATCGCGATGCCTACAACAATCAATTGAACGACCGGTATGGGAAGAAGTGGGATGAATACCGGGGGCTGGCGCTGGGGGCAAAAGAACGGGCTCTGACATTTGGAATTGGAATTGTCGGGACGCCGGTCGTGCGGGCTGGAGTCCCGACACTGGGGATAGTGGTGGGAACACTGGCGGCAGCAACCTACTACGTGCAGGTGAGTTGGGTATCGGCTGGTGGGCAGGAGGGAAGCGCGAGTGCGGCGACGACTTTCCAGACCAACGACGCGAGCCAGTTGACGGTGGCGGCGGTGAATCCACCGGGAACGGCCACCGGATGGAACGTATATGTGGGGCTGGCGGTGTCGACGGTGACTTTGCAGAATAGTGCGCCGCTGGGAATCGGGGCGGCTTTCACGATGCCCGGATCGGGGTTGGTGAGTGGGCGAAATCCCAGCGATGGACAGGCCGCGGAAATGTTTGTGACGGGCGGCCGGATGTTGAGGCGGGGCTAGAGTCATGGCGCGGGCGGCAAGCATCGCAGCTGGAAAAGTGGTGTCGATGCTCACAGCTCCGGAAACCGGGCTGGCGGCAGTCGTCGCAGAACTGGGTCTCAATGCGGGCGTGGAGCTAGCGGCGATTCCTCCGGAGAGCGTGATTCCCCAGAATGCGCCGATGGCGCTGATGGAAAAAAGCAGCGCGATGAAATATCCGGTGGTCCTGGTGTATTCGGATCGCGTGCAGAACCTGCTGACGGAGAAGTTCCGCAGGTTTTCCGGAAAGGTGCGGACAGTGGCGGAAGTGAGGGCGTCGCAGGACAGGATCGAGGGGCTGGAAGAGAGAGTCCGTCTCTATGCGGATGCGGTGACGCAGGTGCTGGATGCGAGTCGCGGGGATTGGGGGCAAGGAATGTTTTTTAGCGGCGGCTATGAAGTGAAGTTCGATCCGGTGCAGAGCGGCGGCAGGAATGTGCTGCAAACGGCGAAGGTGATATTCGAGGTGGATTTGTCGAGCTGAGGGGGTGAGGAGATGTCGTGCTACATATCGTCGAACAATAACCGCTTTTACGTCGCGCTCGAATCCGCTTATGGGAGCGTGCCGGAGATAACAGGGGCGAACCGGATTCCGGCAGTGAAGCTGAGTGCGAAGCATGTCCTGGAACAGAACACGCGTAGAGATAAATCGGGAAGCCGCACGTTCGCAGGATTGCCGAACCGAATGCGGAAGCGGACCAACTTTCAGCTCAACACCTTCATGACGGGTTGGCCGTATGGAGAGGCTGAACCGAGCCATGGGCCCTTGTTCCAGGCGGCGATGGGCGGGTCTCCACTGGCTTTCGGTGGTGGTACGGTGGCGGCGACAAGCCCGACGACGCAAATTATGTTTACGGCGGCGCACGGGCTGAGCGTGGGCCAGGGTGTCGCGAACGGGAGCGAAATCCGATTCGTGGCGGCGATTCAAGATGCGACGACGGTGTTTCTGGTGGCTCCTTTCACGGACGGAGTGGCGGCGGGGACGGTTCTGGGTCCAACGGTGACTTATACTCTGGCGATCGACGCGGGGAGCGTGAGCATCTTCGATGCATGGGACCCGGCCGGCGCAGTCCAAAGGATTTTGAACGGCGCGGCGGTGGACTCGTTAAAGGTCAGGGTGAATGGCGACTTCCAGGAGTTCGTTTTCGCGGGGCCAGCGCAAGATTTGTTGGACAGCGCGAGTTTCACCAGCGGCGAGGGTGGGTTGACGCAATTCCCGACGGAGCCGGAGAGTCCGGGATTTGATTATGCGATTGTGCCGGGTCATGTGGGGCAGGTGTGGATGGGGGCGACTCCGGCGCAGTTCTTTACTCTGACGGCGGCCGAGTTGGAGTTGAACAACAACATTCAACTACGGGTGCGGGAGTTTGGCAGCGACCTGGCGCGATGCGTGGCGGGAGGGGAGCGGCAAGTGAAGCTGAACTTTAGCTTGTTTGAACATGTGGACGCAGAGACAGCGGGGCTATATCAGGCATCGCGGCAACGGTCCCCGATAGCAGTAATGCTGCAACTGGGCCAGCAGGCCGGCCAATTGTTCGGAGCGTACCTGCCGGCGATGATACCGGAGGTTCCGGAATTCGACGATGCGGAGACGCGGCTGCAATGGAAATTCCAAAATAGCCGTGCACAGGGGGCAGTAAATGATGAGCTCTACATCGCCTTCGCTTAGAAGCGAGGCAGTACATTCCTATGACAGCGCTGTGTGGTTCGATGCGGAGTCCGCTGCTGGAGTGAGGTTCGCGATCGCACGGCTGACTTTTGGACGGAGGCTGGAGCTGGCGCGGCGAATACGGGAGATCGGACGCAAGGCCGAGTTCCTGGCGGCAGGTACTGACGTGCGGGACAAGCTGGATGCCGCGGTGGTGGGCGCCGAGGTCGACCGGGCGTATATCGAGTGGGGATTGCTGGCGGTAGAAGGGTTGACGATCGACGGAGAGGCGGCGAATCCGCAGGTCGTGGTGGAGAAGGGCCCGTTGGGACTGGCGATGGAGATCCTGGGCCGCGTAAAGGCCGAGTGCGGGTTGAGCGAGACCGAAAGAAAAAACTAACAGTCGCCTTCCACTTTCTAAGCGGGAACCAAGCCGGGTGGAAATGCGAGCCATGCAGACGGCAGGGGTTGGAAGGTTTGCGCCGGTGCGGGTGGATTCCGGAAGAGCAGCGCGGTCCCCATAGAGTAGTGTGGGCGCGCGGGCGCAGCTCAACCGAGGAGTGTCCGCGGTCACGGGTGACACCGGAGAGCATCGGCTGGGTTGAAGCGTTTTTTGTATGGAGGAGTTTGGGCGGGGGCGAGTTGGCGGCGCTTGGAGCGAGAGAGGCAGACGCAATGTTGACGCTGGAGAAAGAGTGGCAAGGGGCGAGGAATGACGACCGATAGCCTGGCGGAATTGCTGCGAGCGAGCGGACTCGACGGCGGGGGCCTAACGAGCATCGCTGAACAACTTCAACAACTGAAGGCAAGCAACGATACTTTAACGCGGCAGATGATTGCGGCAATGACGCCAGCGGTGAGCGGCGGAGAAGGCGGCGGGGATTCGATCCTGAGCACGATTGGCGGCGCTCTGGGGGGAGTGCTCAGCGGCGGATTTGGTCTGGAGCCGCTGATCTCCGGGTTGGTGGGAATATTCGGCGGGGGAAGCGACTCGAGTGCGCTGCCGATATTACCCACTTACGTGCCGCCTTTGCCGATCCATTTGGATGCGGGATTTAGCGAAGCGGGCGGCGGTCCGTTCGCCATAGACGCGGGGCAGGGTGGAGCGCCAAGAGAGATAGCAAACGCGTCCGCGCCGCAGATCACAATCCAGGTGAATGCGATGGACAGCAAGTCGTTTCTGGACCACAGCCAGGACATTGCGATGGCGGTCCGGCAGGCGATGCTCGAAACAACTATGTTGAACGACGTAATTCGAGAGGTGTAACGTGGCGACATTTCCAGCGTTGAAGACCGGAGCGGTGGCGCAGTACGGATCGACCAGGACGCGGCGGTTCTCGACACAAATCTTTAGATTTCTGGATGGGAGCGAACAGAGATTTCAAGAATATGGAGCGCCATTGCGGAGATGGACGATCCGGCTGAGTCTGCTGGACGAGGCCGAGATGGCGGAGTTGGAATCCTTCTTCGCGACGCAAGGGGGACGGGCGGGGACTTTTGCTTTTCCCGATCCGTGGGATGGAACCGTGTATGCCAACTGCAGCTTCGACGACGATCAGATTGCGCTGTTGTATGCGGGGCAAGCGCGAGGGTCAGCGAGTGTAACAGTGAAGGAGAACCGAAGTTAGGATGCTGGTCTTTCCCCAATTAACGACGGGCGCGGCAGCGCTCTATCCGCTGACGAAGCGGCGACTTCGAAGGACAGCGCTGAATTCGGTGGCGGACGGGCACGCCGTTGTGTTTGCCGACTCCGACGCGGGGATCGCTGCCTGGGAGTTGCGTGCGACGGGACTGATGCCGGCGGAGTGGAATGCGATCGAAGCTCTGTTTCAGCAGACGTCCGGTATGGCGCGAACATTCACGTTCTTAGATCCGGTTGGGAATCTTCTGCTGAAGAGCGAAGATTTCACCGCGGGCGCGTGGAGCAGGGGCGCGCTGATTCAATTCACCGCGGGGATTGCCGACCCCCTAGGGACAACACGCGCTACCAGGCTGGCGAATACCGGGCAGGCGGCGGGTGGAGTGGCGCAGACGCTGAATATCCCTGGCGATTTTCAATATTGCCTGAGCGTGTGGGCGCGGAGCACTTCGAACTCCACGTTAATGCTTTCGATCGGGAGCGTCACGAAGGTTTTCGCGGCGGGATCACAATGGCGAAGAGTTTTCGTCTTTGCAAATCCGGGACAGACGGGGGCAACGACGGTAGCATTCACTGCGCAAGTTGACGTGGGCGGATCAGTGGAACTTTTCGGGGTGCAGGCAGAGGCGCAACTCGGGCCGTCGGATTACAAGGTCACTGGACTGCGCGGCGGGGTGTATTCGAAAGCCCGGTTTGGCTCCGATCAGATTGCTGTAACGGCGCAGAGCGCCGAGGTCTACGATGCGGTGATTTCCATCGTGAGCACGGAGAGCTGAGGGTATGCCGACTATCGATCAATGGAAAGAACTAGAGACGCCGGCGACACCGCTGCTTCTCTTCGATTGTGTGCTGGCGTCGGGCGTGACGGAGCGATGGAGCACTCACACGGTCACGGTCGATGGCAATCAATACCAGGCGCGACTTCTCAAGCACAACCTGTTTATCGTGGTGGCGTCGGCCGATGAAGGGCTGGATGGCGCGCAGAAGATTGCGGTGACGCTGGCGAATGCGGATTCGCACTACTCGCAGATCGAACGCGAGGCAGGATTTCGCGGAGCGCGAGTGACGATCCGACTTCTGTTCTACGATCTGACGACGGATGCTGCCGCGTCAGAAGCGAGGGTGATCTTTCGCGGGACTGGAAATACCGCAGAAGAAATCACCGAGACGGAATTTCGCGTCGGCTTTACGAATCGCCTCAATCTGCAGCGAGTTGTACTGCCGGAAGCCCGCATCGAGCGGCGCTGTCCCTGGTCGTTTCCCGCAACGGCAACGCAGCGGAGCGAGGCAATGGATGGGGGCGCGAAAGGAAAGTATTCGGCGCTTTACCGCTGCGGGTATTCGGCGGATCAAGCGGGGGGCGTGGGGAATCTGGACGGAGCGACTCCGTTCACCAGTTGCGACTACACTCGCGCCGCGTGCGTGGCGCGAGGCATGTTCGATACGGATGCGGCGACCACGGTCACGCGCCGATTTGGGGGCGTGGAGTTTGTCCCGGCGCAGATTCAAGTGCGGAGTTTCGGAGAGAGCGGCACGCATCTCTCCCCGCTGATCGATAACCAGACACGCTATAGTGACTTCGTCCCGCTGGTTTACGGCACCGCATGGTTCCGGCCTCCTATTGTATTTGCACGCAACGACGGCAATTTGACCCACATGGAAGTGCTGCTGGGAATGGGAGAAATTGAGGACGTCGTCAAAGTGGTGGTGAACGGCGTTGAGATCCCGGAAGGCCAGTACGGCAAGGACATGACCGCGACCGGATGGTTCAGCCTGTTGAGCCGCGGTACGCGAAACGGGGCGTTTAATCCGGACTTTGCGGATGCCTCGGGGCAGCCGCTGGGCGATCCTTACGGAAACATGGCGTTGTTGGGCGTAGTGGTGCCCAACCAGGTGAATAGCGCACAATCGCTGGCCAAAATCGATGTGTTGGTGCGGGGGCTGAAGCTGGAGCGGTTCGACGGGAGCGGAGGTTCGCTAGGCGAGACGTTCACGAATAGTCCCCCGTGGGTGCTACTGGATGTGTTGCGGCGCAGTGGATGGGTGCTCTCAGAAATCGATGTCGCGAGTTTCGCGGCCGCCGCGGCCTATTGCGACGAAGCCATCCCGACTAAAGATCTCTACGGAACCGACATTGTGATCCCACGGTTCCAGTGCAATCTAGTGATCGAGAAGCGGCGGAGCGCGGCTGAGGCCGCCAAAGGGATTCGCAATGCATCGTCGCTCATTCTGGGTTACGGACCGGGGGGGCTGCTACGGCTGCGAGTGGAGAACACACTCGCTTTGCAGCAACCAACATTGCCGGTCGGCAGCAACAGCACGGACGTTCTGAATAACGGCTGGCCCGCGTACGAGTTCAGCGATGGGTCAGCCGCATTCTCCGGGATTCTGCGAAAAGCGAATGGCGATCCCGCGATTCGTCTGTGGGCTCGCAGCGGCGCGGATACGGCGAACCGGCTAACCGTCGAGTTCCAGGATGAATTCAATGAATACCAGCAGGACAGCCTGAGCCTGGTGGACGTGGATGATGCGGTGCTGACGGAGCGGGAGGTGAGCGCATCTTTCGCGGCGCTGGGATTGCCCAACTTCGATCAGGCGGCGCGTATGCTGCAGTTGCAGATCGACAAGGCCCTGAGTGGGTCGACGTTCGTGGAATTCGAGACGACCGTGCGCGGCGTGGGTCTAACTCCCGGCGATCTGATCACCATCACGTACTTGAAGGAGGGCCTGGAACGGCAGCCGTTTCGCGTGGCGAAACTAGCTCCAGGACGCAACTTCGAGACGGTGAAAGTGACGGCGCAGTGGCATGACGACTCCTGGTATACGACCGGCGATGCGGCTTCGATGGGTGGGCGGCGTCCGGCTGGCGCGGGTGTAGGGTTGCCTAGGCCGCTGGTGGGAAGCGTGATTGATAGCGACGGTATCGAGCAGTTCGGTATCACGGAGACAGTGATTCAGGGGGCGTCGGGAAGTGCCGTGCTGTTGGGCGTCGCTTTCATTCCACCGGCGGTGCCAGCCGCAACGAGCGCCGCGATCCCACTGGCGAGTCTGTCGCCGACGGTACAGGTTACCGGGGGAACGCTCGCCGGGAACCAGAATTTGTACTATGCAGTGACTGCATTGGATTCGAGTGGAGCAGAAAGTGGGCTATCGTTCACGGTGCGCGCGGCGATTCCGGCCGGAACCGACACTAATGAAGTGACACTGACGGGCCTGAGCTTTTCACCGGGCAGCGCCGGCTTTGACGTATATCGTGGGGTGAATCCGTCACAGCTATTGAGGATCGCGGCTAACGTGACGGTCGCGACGAGCTATACGGACACAGGCGTGGTACCGGAACTGGTTGGTCCACCCGATCGCAACTACGATCACGCGAATTTCTACTGGCGGCGGGAATTGCAGCCGGAAGCCGGTGCGACCGTCTACACGGCTTCGACGGTTGGCAATGGCACTTTGGGGATGCCCGAGGATGGGTTCAAGGGAAACGCCGTGCGAATCACTCGCGGGACTGGAGGGACACAGGAGAGAGTGATCACCGGCAACGATGCCACAACGCTGAATGTGGCACCCAGGTGGACGGTGATTCCGGATAGCACGAGTTACTTTGTTGTCGCGGATTCGGCTTGGAATTTCGGGGCGGTGGGCGCGAGCAGTCCGGTGCAGTTCCAGGTGCCGAACTGGGGTGGGCAGACGGTGGAAGTGTCGGGGAGATCGGCCAATGCGCACGATCAGGAGAGCCGGTACGAGCTGAATCCTCTGACCCGCTGGCAAATTGGGAGCGGGGGCGCGGGCGGCGATACGGGCTTTCCACCGCTGCCCACTTTTGAATTGAACCCGGCGGGGCAGGGGACCATCAATCTTTCGGGTATTGCTTTTCCGAACTTGGCGAATACGCTTACCATCGCCGCGGGTTCGCTGACGATGTTCTATTGGAACGAACTCAATGGGCCGCCGGTGGTGAACGTGGCTGCGGGGATCAACGCGACCGACAACATCGTGACCCTGAATGTGGCCAGCACGGCAGAGCTAGGTGATTTCATTCAAATCGACGAAGAACTGTTCCAGGTGGACAGCGTGGATGATGGTGGCCTGCAACTGACGATAGCGCGAGGCGCACATGAGAGCGTGGCGACGGAACATGCGGCCGGCGCGACTGTTTACGTGTTGGATCGGAAGACTGTGATTGTCGCCTTCGTGCGTGACTTCTTTGGTAGCCCGGCCAGCGCGGGCTACGTGCACTCGATTTTTCTTCCGGATGTGCGGATGGCGGCGGCAGAATTTTATGTTTCGAATATGTTTGGGACGAGCCCCGTGAAGCACATACCATATTCATCCAGCACGGGCGGCGGTTTGCGCACCTTGTCCGGAGGACAGGTCGCGCTGCAGGTGGACGGGTATCTGGCGGTGAGGACGGATGCGACGCCTCCTTTCGTGATGGACGCAGCCCACGCCGCGCGGGACATCTTCGCCACGCTACGAGAGGCGCCGGACGGTGGGTCCGTGACGCTGCTGATACGGCACGATAGTGCCGACTATTGCGCTCTGACGATCGCGGACGGGGCAACGGTTTCGAACATTGTCGACGGGCTGGCGTTGCCGCCGCTAGAGGCAAATGCCCAGATTCATCTGGACGTGGTGGATGTTCCAGGCTCTGCTAATACGCTCCCGGGCCGGGATTTGACGGTCACCATAAGGTTGTAGCGATGCCAGAACAAATTCAGAAGTTGAGTCCAGATCGCGATCTGCAGTGCTATTTTTTTCAACCTTCGGCCGTGGCCGCGTTAAGTGGCGCGTCGTCCTCGGGGTTCACTCTCTCCGGCACATGGCGGCAGCAATTCGACTGGGCGGTGACGGAGTGGAATCGCGATAACGTATATGAGCATCCGGCATTTCGCAATTTGCCCGATGGCGATTTGAGTGGCTTGGCGCTGAGTTATGAAGAGACGCGGGAGAATTGCATTCCGCTCGATTCGACCTTGTATGCCACCGTTGATTGGCCCAGCGTGCGCGTGTGGGCGACTCCGGGAGGCGGCGTCGAGACGATTTACTTCGTGCCGTTAGTGCCGCACGCCGAGGCGATCGAAGGAAGCTACCAATGCGCCTACGCGGACTTTACTCTGTCGGGAACGGTGGCGGATGGCGACTATGTGGGGCTGGCGACTCTCACGGAGCATCACACTTATCCGCTATCGGCAGGGAACTCGCTCGCAGACGCCGCGCAAGCGATCACGGACAGCATCAACGGATCGTCAGTGATGATGAAGGCCACGCGGATCGGTGCAACCGTCCGGTTGTTCTACACCGGAGGTACGTCGATCGCCGCCAGCACGGCCGGGGCGAACGGAAATCGCTTTGCGGCTTATTCGTATTCAACAGGGGCCGCGACGTGGGATGTGGCGGCGAAGACGTTCGACCAGGGGACGTCGCCGACCAAATGGAGAGTGACGCTGGATTTCAGTTCGCTCGAGGGCACGATCACTCCGGATCTTTCCGGAACCCTGTATACGATTCCCACGAACAACGTTCGCAAAGTGCGCTGGACCTACTCGGCAGACCTGCAGACGGCAGCATTTGAGCGGAGCGAATTCCGAGTGGTGGTTACGAACTGGGCGGTGACGGGAATCAATCGGACTTATTCCGTGGCGGGAACCGGGAGCCGCCGGATCGAGAGCCACGATGCGTCGCTCGTCTATAGCGGCGCGTGGACGGAAGTTCGCGGCAACTATTCGGGCGGCACGATTCATAAGACGACGACTCCGGGCGACTCTGTGACTGCCAGCTATCAGGCTGCGAGGGATCACATACTTTATGTGGGGTTGCGGTACACGGACACGGGCGGCGCGGTGGCGATTGTGGTGGATGGGCTTGAGGCGGGTACCGTGAACATGGGAATTCCGGCAGAAGATGCGTTATTCCGATTCCTTGCGGGGAACTTCTCGGCGGGATCGCATACTGTCGTTGTGACACATACAGGTGCCGCGACGACGGAAGTCTATTTCGATTTTTTGGAGCTGGCATCGCCCGCGACGGATCTGCCGGTGGTGCAGGACCAATCTGTCGTGACCCTGGCAACCGATTGGGACACGCTGCACTGCATTTCCATCGCACCGGAGCGGACGGCGTGGATGCTCAGATCGCTGGGCTTCCTGGGGCGGGCGAATCACTATGTTGGCGCGCTGTGGTTCTACGAGTTGATCCGAATTGGACACTCATATGCATCAGGGACAGTGACTTTCAGCGGAACTCCGGCACCCAACGCATTTGTGACGGTAACTCTCGGGCCTTCGAATACGGTTCTGACGAAGTTGATCCATGTCGGAGACACGGCGGATACTGTGGCGACCGTATTTGCTCAAGAGCTGAATCGCGGATACACGGGAGTTTGGGCCGACGCGTCGGGCGGAATCCTCACCATCCACGCGCGGATGATGGGTGGGGATGGCAACTCGAATACGCTGGAAGCAAGCACAACTAGCGGCGGATTCACGGCGACGGCGTCGGGTACAGCCTTCGAGGGAGGCGTTAATGGGGACTGGCGCACCGACTTAACGGCCAATCCTGCGCTCAACAGGGCGGTGCGGGACTGGAGCGTGGCTTACTTTGTGGCGCTGGCCGGTTACGGGATCGACGCTGCAGCGGCATTCAGCACGGAGTTGCAGCACGGGGACCCGACCGCGGACGCCGGTATCGCGCAAGTGGGTCCCTTAGGCGATCCGGTCGTGCTGCCGACGCCGGCCTTACAGACTAATTTCTCGCCGACGAGCCTGGCGTTCTGGCAGGAAATATACGCAGAGATGGCCGGGATTCAAGCAGCCGCAGGACTGACTCCCTACCTTCAATTCGGTGAAGTGCAATGGTGGTATTTTCCGAACGACGGACTGGGCTTTAACTACTCGGGGATGCCTTTCTACGATGCGTGGAATCGGGCTGCCTTCGAGGCTCAGTATGGACATCCAATGGCAACGATCACAGGGAACACGGTCGATCCCACTGCATATCCGGACGAGGTCGAGTACCTGCCCACGGTTATCGGAAACTTCACCACGGCGATCATGGATTTCGTGCGCAGTACGCAGCCCGCTTGCCGCTTTGAAGTCTTGTATCCCACGGACGTGAACCAGACCGCGTTCAATCGTGCGATCAATTACCCGGCGTCAGCCTGGACGCCCGAGACCCTCACCTGCCTGAAGACTGAGGCCTTCGGATTCACATTCGGGCGCAATCTTGATAAAAGCTGGGAGACGCTAGCTTTCGGCGATGCGCAGGGATTTACCGCGGCCCAGCGCAGCCATTTGGTGGGCGCGGGCGACTCCACGTCGGCGTGGCTCAAAGAGGTGCGCGGCGCCACCGGCAAGCGGTTTGAAAGCGTAGTGCTTTTTGCGGTGGATCAGTTCTGCTTGATTGGATACGAGGTCCCTCTGCCGGATGGTCTTCGGCGAAGCTTTCGCATCGGTCAAT
>CAZDGT010000032.1:0-6724 GCA_964504905.1 uncultured Bordetella sp.
ACGTCTTGGGCAAAAGTCGAACTGATCGAGGGGAAAACCGTGCGCTGCAACCAGGCCACGGGCTTTCCGGCCTGGTCGAGGCCACCCTTCATATACATGGCGGCGACGGAATGAAAGTAGTCGAAGTGGATGTCATCTTCGCGGGTCCAGACTACTTTGACGGGTTTGCCGAGCTGCTTCGACAGAATCGCCGCTTCAGCGCAGAAATCCGGCTTGGACTTGCGCCCGAACCCGCCGCCCAGCAAGGTGACGTTGCAGATCACTTTCTTCTTGTCGATGCCCAATGCAGCGGCGACCGTATCCTGCGTCGCTTGCGGATTCTGCACCGGCGCCCACACCGTACATACGCCGTTCTTGAAGTCGGCGACGGCCACTTCAGGCTCCATCGGAGCGTGAGCCAGATGCGGAACATAGTATTCCGCCTCCAACGTCTTCGTCGCGGTTGCGAAGCCCTTGTCCACGTCGCCCACGTTGCGGACCACTTTGCCGGGCTTTCGCGCGGTTGCCTGCAATTGCTTCTTGTATTCCGAAGAAGTGTAGCTAACGTTGGCGCCGGAATCCCAAACGACCTTTAGTTTCTTGCGGCCCTGAAATGCAGCCCAGGTATTGTCAGCTATGACGGCCACACCGCCCAGCGCCTGGAACACATGCGGAGGCTTGAACGCGGCAATCTCGACGGTGCGCGAAACGCCCGGCACCTTCAACGCTTCCTTGTCGTCAAACGACACAAGTTTGCCGCCGAAGACTGGCGAGCGCTCGATGGAAGCGTAAACCATGCCATCCACTTTGGCGTCCATGCCGAAGATGGCTTTGCCATGCGTGATATCGGAAAGGTCGTAGATAGGAAGATCCTTACCGATGTAGCGATATTCGGATTTCTTCTTAAACGTCAGCTTGGATTTATCCGGAACCGGAAGTTTTGCGGCGGCAGCAGCGAGTTCACCGTAACCCAGCTTCCTGCCACTCGCAGCGTGCACTACCTGATGCAGAGTCGCCTTACAATCCGCGGCCGGGACGCCCCACTGCTGGGCGGCCGCCTGTTCCAGCATCAGCCGCGCGGAAGCTCCGCACTCCTGCATCACGCTAAAGAAACTGCGGATGGAGTGCGATCCATCGGTATTCTGATCGCCATACTTTTCATCGCCGATAGCCTGCTCTAGCTGGACGCGCTTCCAATCGGCTTCCATCTCATCGGCCAGGATCATTGGAACCATGGTCCGGCTGCTGGTTCCCATTTCCGAGCGATGGGCAACGATCAGAACCGTACCATCGGACTTCACGCCTACGAATATATTGGGCGAAAATGCTGCGGATTCCAACGCTGCGAAAGCAGGAGTCGGCAGCAGGCGTGCACCAAGTACGAAAGCGCCGGCGCCAAACGCCTGCTGGAGGAAGCTGCGGCGGCTGACGTTGTCGATGGTCTTCATGCCTTCTCCTTCGCGGCGGATTTGATGGCGGCGCGAATGCGCTGGTAGGTGCCGCAGCGGCAAATGTTGCCCGACATGGCTTCGTCGATATCCTGGTCAGTTGGCTGGGGCTTCTTCTTCAACAACGAAGCGGCCTGCATGATCTGGCCGACCTGACAATAGCCGCATTGCGGGACGTTGAAGGTGGCCCACGCCTTTTGCAGGGGGTGGTCGCCGCTGCCAAGGCCCTCGATCGTAGTGATTTCCTTACCGACCGTGGTCCGAACCGGCGTGACACAGGAGCGTATGGCGACGCCGTCCTGGTGAACCGTGCAGGCGCCGCACAAACCCATGCCGCAACCGAACTTCGATCCTGTCAGCCCTGCAATGTCGCGCAAGTACCACAGCAAGGGCATCTCGGGATCGCCGTCAAACTGGCGCTGTGCGCCATTTATTTTGAGTGTGATCATTTAGGAGGGTCCTAGAACCCGTTTTACCATACTCGCGATATCCTACAGATTGCCTAGCGGAGGACCCAGCTCCCCAGGCAAGGAGTATCGTTATTCCAGTCTTAGGCATTGACGTCGGCACAGGCGGGTCCCGCGCCGTTGTGATGGCGAATGACGGTTCGCTGATCGCTTCCGCGACTGCGGACCACCGTGCTTTCACATCCGAACGAGCGGCTTGGGCTGAGCAGGATCCAGCGGATTGGTGGAAAGCTTGCCAACAGGCGATCCGGGCCGTGCTTTCTCAAAGCGGCGTTCAGCCCCAACAAGTCGCCTGCATCGGACTCTCCGGCCAGATGCACGGGACAGTCGTCCTCGACAAGAACGGTCAGGTCCTGCGGCCATCCATCATCTGGTGCGATCAGCGGGGTGAGGAACAGTGCGAGTGGCTCAATCGCACTATCGGTGAACGCCGCCTCCTGGACCTTACATGTAATCCGGCGCTCACCAATTTCACCTTGATCAAGCTTCTGTGGATTCGCGAACATGAGCCGCAGATTTGGAGCCAAGTTCGGCATCTGCTCCTGCCTAAGGATTATGTCCGGTTCTGCTTGAGTGGGGAATACGCCATCGATGTCGCGGAGGCCTCCGGCACTCTGTTTCTGGATGTGGCTCGCCGCTGCTGGTCGCAAGAACTTCTCAGCCAGTTAGAGATCGATGCAGGTCTGCTGCCTGCCGTCTTTGAATCCCCCGAGATCTGTGCGCGTGTCTCAGCCGAAGCCGCTCACCTGACGGGTCTAGTGGCTGGCACTCCGATTGTCGCCGGGGCTGGAGATCAGGCGGCGGGTGCGGTGGGCATGGGGATCACTCGTCCGGGGACCGTGAGCGCGACGATCGGGACCTCGGGCGTTGTGTTCGCGGCTACTGACCGTCCCGCGCTAGATCCTAAAGGACGGCTGCATACCTTCTGTCATGCCATTCCCGGCCGCTGGCATGTCATGGGCGTTACACAGGCTGCGGGTCTCTCGCTACGGTGGGTGCGCGATCTGCTTAGTAATGACGCAAGCCCTTGGTCGTATGAACGCATGGCGGAGGAGGCTGCTCTTGTGCCGCCGGGCTCCGATGGCGTTTTGTGGGGGCCGTACCTGATGGGTGAGCGGACTCCGCACTTGGACCCGAATGTCCGCGCCGGGCTGGTCGGGCTCGCCGCCAGCCATACGCGTGCGCACGTCATTCGCGCTGTGATGGAAGGCGTCGCGTTCAGCTTGCGCGATAGCCTAACGATATTTTCAGAACTACACTTGCCCGTCGAAAAGATTCGGCTGGGCGGCGGCGGCGCGCGATCGCCACTGTGGCGGCAGATCCAAGCGGATGTCTACGACCACTCCGTCGAAATACTTGCCGCCGAGGAGGGCGCGGCGTTCGGTGCCGCGATCTTAGCTGGTGTTGGCGCAGGAATCTGGCCGAGTGTCGACGATGCGTGCGACCAGGCCATCCGCTCGGCTGAGAACATCCCCAGCCGCCCGGAAATTGCTACAGTAATGAACCAGCGCTATCGCGTCTATCAGCGTCTTTACCCTGCCCTTCACGGGCTTCATCCAACACGGAAAAATTCTAATGCCTGACCAATACACACCACTTCCTGAACACAAGTTTTCTTTTGGCCTCTGGACCGTCAGCAATCGCGGACGCGACCCTTTTGGCGATGCCGTCCGCGCTCCGCTTCCCCCCGTGGAGGCGGTCAGGCTTCTTGCTGAGGTCGGCGCCTGGGGAGTGAACCTGCATGACAACGATCTAGTGCCCATCGACGCCACCCCGGCCGAACGCGACCGGATCGTCAAAGAATTTGACGAAGCCTGCCGCCAGAACGGACTCGTTGTTCCCATGGCTACGGTGAATCTATTTTTCGATCCCTCCTTTCGGGACGGAGCGTTTACCGCGAATGACCCTCGCGTTCGCGCTTATGCCGTCCAAAAAACCATGCGCGCGATGGACATTGGCGCGGAGCTGGGAGCGAAGATCTTCGTGCTGTGGGGCGGGCGCGAAGGAACGGAAACCGACGCTTGCCGCCGTCCCGACGAGGCCGTGAAGCGTTTGCGGGAAGCCGTCAACTATCTCTGCGAATATTCTCTCGACCGCAAATACGGATTCCGTTTCGCGATGGAAGCGAAGCCCAACGAGCCGCGCGGCGACATCTACATGGCAACTACTGGCGCCTATCTAGGTTTTATTCCTACTCTTGACCATCCGGAAATGGTCGGCGTGAATCCGGAGATGGCTCACGAACAAATGGCGGGGCTCAATTTTCTTCATGCCGTGGCTCAAGCTTGGGAGGCCGGCAAGCTATTCCATATCGACCTGAACGACCAGATGCCAGGGCGCTACGACCAGGACTTTCGCTTCGGCTCCGCCAATCTCAAGTCGACATTCTGGCTGGTGAAATTTCTCGAAGATGTTGGCTATGCCGGATCCCGCCACTTCGACGCCCATGCCTATCGAACAGAGGACTACGACGGGGTCAAGGATTTCGCGCGCGGCTGCATGCGCACGTATCTGATCCTGAAGGAACGTGCCGCCCGCTGGAATGCCGACACGGAGATTCAGGCGATGCTGCAAACCATTGCTCAAACGGGCCAAGGTGCGCCCGCGTTGTCAAAGTATTCTCCACAGCATCGCGATGCCCTGCTAGGAGAAAACCTCGATCGCACTGCACTGGCCGAGAAGGGATTGGCGTACGAGCGCCTGGATCAGCTGACCGTGGACCTGCTGCTGGGAGTTCGCTAGCTTATTTCGCCGGGGCCATCGCAGCAATGTCCACGCGATAACTGACAGTCTCGGCAGTCGGAAACCCCGCCGGAACCTTTTGCGTGACCTTTCCCGTCGCTGCCCACTCCGTTCCGCGCTGGAATGTTGCAATGAAACCAACACAACTGAGGGCCGGAATATCGTGTCCCATCGTCGTGTGGAAAATGCGGCCCTTCCCATAGCTGAGGACCATCAGGATGGGTTCGTCGCGGCCCGTGCCTTTGTTAGCGGGGTCTGAGTGGGCCGTTGCCAGCACGGTCATGTTCTCACCCGGGCCGCGCAGGGTCGCATAAAGCTCATCGCCCGCATGCATCCAGGCTCTCGGCAATCCCTTCATGATGGGGTGCTCTGGCTGCTGGGTAACGACTGCAAACGGCAGCCGCGCTCCATGAGATCCGGCTGATCCGGGAGTATTGTCTGGGCCTAATTTTCCCTCCTTGAAATACCACAGAGGGCCGGCTTTCTCATTTCGTCCACGCCAGCCGCCAATGCCGATCATCTTGTTGAAGCCCTGCCAGTCAGGGAACGCGTTGTCGGAGGCGTGAACAATAACGAGCCCGCCCCCGTTCTTGATGTAGTTCTCGAAAGAGGATTTTAGCTCGGCGGGCCAGTCCTGCCCGTCGTAGTTCAGCACGACTGCCTGATACTTACTGAAATCCGGCTTGAAGCTTTTGAAATCGCCGCTGGATGGCGGAGCCGTCACAACATCCACCTGGAATAAACCAGCATCCTCAAGTTCTTTCTTGAGCACGGGCGTGACATGCTTCCAGTCGTGATAAACCCCGGCGCTCTCCCCGTCTACCAACATGACGCGCATGGGATCCGCAGCCCGCGCCGGCAATGCCAGAGCGAGCAAGGCAATGCTGCCGAGGGCTGCGATAGCGATCTTCACGTGTTGTCTACGCTTTGCTGAGGAGCGTCTTGTTCTTGGCCGCGCGAATAATGTGATCAGCCGCCCGGAAGGCCAGCGCCTGGATCGTCATCGTGGGGTGATTGCGGCCGCCGGTGACGAAATTGCTTCCGTCAACCACGAACAGGTTGGGCACATCGTGGGCCCGATGATACTTGTCGACAACCGACGTCTTGGGATCGTTCCCCATGCGGCAAGTGCCGCGATTGTGCGCGCCGCCGCGGCTCTCATTGACTGGGGGCGCCCAAACCTTCTTCGCTCCCGCCGCTTCCAGAATTTCGATGGACTTCTTGCGGAAGAACTCCATGTTCTTGATGTCGTCGGGATGGCTCGACAGCGTAATACGCATCGCTGGCAGACCCCAGTCGTCCTTCACGTCGGGGTCGAGATCCACGCGGTTCGTCTCCAGCGGCATCTGCGTGACGAAGCAAGTGATCGTCATCCTGTGGTTGGCTTCTTCGCGGAGCGCCTTCTTATATCCAGCACCCCAACGCGGGGCTCCTGGGGATAACCCTCCCAGACCCAATTCTAGCGGCGTCTGATAACCGCGCGCCGTCATTCGCCCGCCGCCATAGAAGCCGCGCTTCGGATCCGACGGTACGTAGTCCACAACGGCTGCGCCCGAGATAACACCCTTGTACTCATTCAAAGGATGCTCGAAGAGCGCACTGGCACTGGCCCCGTTGCCAAACATCGCATATTTCCCCACGACGCCATTGGAGTTCGCGAGCCCGTCAGGGAATCGCGCCGATTTCGACATCAGCAGCAGACGCGCCGACTCCGTGCCATTGGCGGATAAGATCACGGCCTTCGCCTTTTGCCGGACCTCGCGTTTCTGGGCATCGAAATAGACTACCCCGGTTGCTCGGCCACTGCTATCTACCGAAATCTCGCGAACGTAGCTCTTCACGCGGATTTCGCAACGGCCGGTCTTCTCTGCCACCGGCAACACTGTCACGGCCGAACTGGATCGCGCCTTCACCTGGCACCCATAACCCGAACAGATTCCACAGTTGACGCAACCTTGGCGTCCCATGTACGCCTCCGGAATGATAGCCAGGGGGCCGCGAACGACGGTCAATCCAAGCTTACTTCCCGCGGTTTGCAGCAGCGCTCCGGAACTCTTCAGGGGCACGGGGCCCACAGGGTAGTCTTTC
>CAZDGT010000033.1:0-3007 GCA_964504905.1 uncultured Bordetella sp.
GTGATTCTCGATGGCAATCCTGATGCCGCCGTCGAGAGCTTGCGAACGCACGCTCTGTAACACGCTTACTGCGTTCGCCATGCTTTGTTCGAACGGGACAGAGCTACGCCGGTCGGCTGCGTTTCCGACAACGGCCCGCACGATGGGAGAGCCAATAGTCTTCGCAGCCTCAATCATCCGCTCAAGCTGATCTTTCGCCGTGCCCTCAGATGCTTTGAAGAGGTTGGACGTCGGGCAGATGGAAAGCATTCCGATCTCCACGTCGAGTCCGAGTTCCGCCGCTCGCTGCCGCACTGCCTGCAGATGAGGCTTCTCGAGACCCCCAAGAAGACGGACCTCGCTGAAATGCACGACCTGAACGTCAAGAGTTTGACAGTAATCGAGAATCTGGAAGGCATCCCATTGCTGGGAGCGTAGGCTGTAGGCGTCAATTCCCAGCCGGACCGAGGTGGTTGAGCTGCTCACTTCCAATCGTCAAGTTTACTATTACCGGCAGGACATTTAGAGTGGAGTTTGGCATGAGAGTGGGATTGATCGGTACGGGCGCCATTGCGGAGAAGCACGCACAAGCATACAAGAATATCGGTTTTGAGTTGCTTGCTTGCACCAATCGAAACGTCGAGACAGGGCAGCGTTTCGCAGAACGCCATGGCACAGAGTTCGTAACTACGATCGACGAGCTTTGCCGCCATCCGCGAATTGACTTCGTCGATGTCTGCACGTTGCCGGAATTGCGCCTGTCTATCGTGGAGGTTTGTGCCCGCTTCGGGAAACACGTGCAGGTGCAGAAGCCCATCGCGACCGACTTGGCTACCGCGCGCCAAATGATCGATATTGCGAAAGAAGGCGGCATTGTTCTCGGCGTGGTTAGCCAGCACCGCTTCGATGACGCGAGTCTCTTTCTTGCCGACGCGATTCGCGCGGGGCGGTTGGGCAGACTGCTCCAATGCGACTGCTACGTCAAATGGTACCGGCCGCCGGAATACTATGTGCGGCCGGGGAAGGGAACTTGGAAGAGCGAAGGAGGCGGAGCGCTGATCAATCAAGGAATTCACCAAGTCGATTTGCTGCGATGGTTCGCGGGACCCGTCAAGGAAGTGTTTGGAGTCTGGCAGCTCGGAGGTTTGCACCAGATCGACGCTGAAGATAGTGTTAGCGCTGCGATGAAGTACGCCAACGGCGCAAGTGGCGTCCTTCAAGCTTCCACGGCCGTCTGGCCCGGCTATCCGGAAAGAATTGAGATTCACGGGACCAAGGGATCTGCAATCATCACAGGCGATCGCCTCACCAGTTGGGACGTGATGAACGATGCTGGGCCTCCGCCGCCGCTAAATCCCGCGATCCAGTCCGGTGCTTCGGATCCTATGGCGATATCTCTGCAACCTTTTGAGCGCCAGTTCCTGGATTTCGCCGCGGCCCTTCACGAAAAACGCGAGCCCCTCGTTTCCGGCGAAGAGGGCTATCGCACGCTGGAAATCGTGGACGCAGTCTATCGATCCTGCCGAACGCAGCAGCCGGTTGCGCTTGAGGCACTTTAATGACCCCCATCCGTACTGAAGACGTATTAGAAATCGTCAGCCAGGAACTGGAAACAACACCGGTTTTCGACATGCACACCCACTTGTTCATGCCCTCGTTGGGGAATCTGGGTCTGTCTGGCATTGATGAGATCCTGACGTATCACTATCTGGAGGCCGAGTTCTTCCGTGCCTCCGGATGGGTGCCCGACCGGTATTGGGCATTGCCGAAGGCGCAACGAGCGGACGCAATTTGGCGCACTCTATTTGTTGAGAAGGCTCCGCTGTCGGAAGCCGCGCGTAACGTTATTACAATTCTCCGCGCATTCGATCTGCCTACAAACGCTCCCGACTTGCGCGAAGCGCGTGCGTTTTTTGCCGCGCAGGACCCCATTCAGCACATACAGACAGTTCTCGACAAAGCTGGCGTCAGCGAAGTCGTGATGACCAACGATCCGCTGGACCCTGACGAAGCACCTTTGTGGCTCCGCGGCCCCGAGCGCGATGCTCGCTTTCACACCGCTCTGCGTCTTGACCGGATTTTTTCAGAGTCCCACGGCCGCACGATTTCGGAGTGGAGGCATTTTTTAAGCGACTGGCGGGAGCGCATGCTACCCGCCTATATGGCCGTTTCCCTGCCGGACACTTTCGAATATCCCGATGACAGTATCCGGTCCCGCCTGCTTTCACAGGCCATCCTGCCCGCGTGCCAGGAGTTCGACATCCCTTTGGCGCTCATGATTGGTGTCCGCCGTCAGGTGAATCCGGCCTTGCGCCTGGCGGGGGATGCAGTCGGTCGTGCAAATCTCCAATGCCTGGAGCGCCTCTGCCGCGATTTCCCGGACAATCGCTTTCTTGTGACGGTTCTCAGCCGCGAGAATCAGCATGAGCTATGCGTTTACGCGAGGAAGTTCAGTAATCTGATGCCATTTGGCTGCTGGTGGTTCGTGAATCAGCCATCCATCATCGATGAGATTACGAGGGAGCGCCTGGAGCTGCTGGGAACCTCCTTCATCCCGCAACATTCCGACGCACGCGTATTGGAACAACTGATTCCGAAGTGGCGCGAAACGCGCCGTGTGATCGAGCCGATTCTTGCCCATGCCTACCAGCGCGTCATCGGGGAGGGACGCGCCGTCACGCGCCCAGAGATCCACGACGACGTGCGCAGACTCTTCCGCTCCAACTTCAGCGAATTCTGCCGGCTCAAATAGCTAGCCGCTATCGTTTCACGGCCGCTTTGGTCTCATCCGCCCGGCGCTAAAAGCCCGGGGGACTGGCGGTTTTCATGCGGATCGGCAATGATGTATCAATACTCGAATCCAGTTTGAGAGGACGAAACATGCGTCGCCTTCCCCTGTTCGCAATGCTGATGTTGGTTTTCGCCGCCCACTCGCCGCTTTTCGGCCAGGGAAAGGGCAAGCAATCTCCCGAAGCACAGGAAGCAGCCGCCCGCTACGCAGCCGCGGATATTCGCGTGATGGCTCCGG
>CAZDGT010000034.1:0-2174 GCA_964504905.1 uncultured Bordetella sp.
CTGGAATCGGGTGAACAACCATATTGCGTAGTATGCGGACGAAATTGGCGTTTTGATACGCAGAGTCGCCGGCTTTCAACTCAGGCTTGCCGAGGATTCGCAATATGAGATTGAACTTTTGAAGCGTATTCGATTCGCCCCTTGGTACTAAGTTCTCTTGTGCGATGGAGTAGATGACCGTTCTCTCTGTCTCGTCCAGCGGGCTATCTGCCGCTAACGCATGCAGGTGAATAAATTCATTGAGCGCAGCCTCTAGCGCCGCGTAGGAAAGAATGATTGCACCGTGGACAAACGCCCGTAATTGCCAATGAGTCGAAGGGCCATCATCGGTAGCTTTCGCATGGTTGGACATTACGCGAGCAGAGTTGCGGAGTTCAAAGGCAAACGTGTATTCCTGTTCTTCGTGCACCACTCGGTTTGATCCGTCATCTTGCTGGCGAATGACGATATGGGAACCCCGTGGCGCGACGGGAACCTTGGGCTTCTTAGAACGCATAACGTGGATGTCACCGGCGCTGCGCGGCTTTATCGCGCAGCGTCCGGTGGACCGCAGGGTTCGGCGTCATCGCTTACCCGCCTTCAGCACCCCCAAGAGGCGCTCGCGGATGCCTCTTGCATCGCGACCGTAATGGGCCTCGCGATGGTGATTGGGACAGATGGCGACAACATTGCTCGCACTATCTGCTCCACCTTCGGCAAGAGGAATAACGTGATGCGTTTCAAGAAACATTCTGCCGTTAGGAAGCTGGAATCCAGAGGCCCCACAAAGTTCGCACTTCCCCTTGGCACGGGAAAGGGCGAAGTCGCGGACTTCACGGTCGCGATCACGAACGGTGGTAGTGACGTTGCGTACTCCTGCAGTACCGTCGGGCGGCGGAGGGAGTGAAAACTGATCTGAGTAGACAGGTGGCGCGGCACCTCGGCGAACAATGGCCTCTCCATCTGTTTCGTTGTACGCAATTACCGCCCATGGGATAGGGTCTAGGAGTCGCGCCGATACCTTGGGAGGGTTGCCATCAAGCACGATGACTCGCACCGGCAACGCGTCTCGGTATGCCAAAGCAACCGCTTCTTTCAGGTGCCGCCGCCTGGTCTTTCTCGCTGCAGTTCCTTCATTTCGTGCCCCCGGGCCACGGAAATTCAGGTGCTGCTCAATTGCGCCATTTGCCTCAACCATTGAACTGAACCAGAGATTCAGAACGACGAGAGCGCCGGGTTGGACGAAGGACCACGAATAGCAGTACTTCGGATTTGACGCGGGACTGTGCGGGCGCTCGTAGTTAGACCAGTCAGCAACATCAACGCCGGCTTGGCGGACCAAGTCGAACACGCGCGGTTTTCGGGTCGGTTTGAGATCAGCGGGTACGGGCATAGGAATTCAAGACAGGGCCGGCGGACTATGACGCCGAACAGTTATTAGACGGACCCACGGGTCCGCATATGGATTTATATTGAGTATGCTCTGGTAATACCTTGATGTGCAAGGCTTCTGCCTTGGCGGGATCCGTATAAGAACTCCAATAACCCGGACGGGGGGAGATGGTCGCACCAGTCCGCTCCTAGCCGAAAGCACTCCCCCAGGAAATCATCGCCGTATCCCGGCGACTGACTTTCTCCCGAGCAACCATTTCACTGCCGGCCAATTGCAAGGTTAACGTTCGGCCAATTGAAAGCCTGGCCCCCGATACGTTGCAAACGTCCGGCCCGTCATGTACCCGCCCCCGCCGCCGTCAGCATCCGCCCGCTGCGCAGGAGTATCCAGAACACGGCCAGCGGCAGGATCAGGGTCTGCAGCAGGAAGACGACGATGAGGCGGATGGCGTGCTCGACGGTCTGGTCGATGGTCTCGCCGAGCTGCTTGATGTGCCTGTCGAGCTGCCACCACTTCTTGTCGGCGGCGCCGTCGGCGGGGGCGAGCGCGCCGATGGCCTGCGAGGCTTGCTCGATGCCCTGCTGGCCGGCGGCGTACTGTTCCTGCATGAAGCCGCGGTAGACGACGTCGCTCGCCATGCCGGCCGCCGGCACGATGAAGCGCACCAGCAGCAGCGCCACCAGCACGCGAGCGAGCAGCGCGGGCGGCTGCTTGCGCTTGATGCAGGGCCAGGCCCAGGCGAGGGCGACCAGCGTCAGCGCCAGCGACATGCCCCAGTGCACGCCCATCTCGAGCAGCAGCA
>CAZDGT010000035.1:0-2397 GCA_964504905.1 uncultured Bordetella sp.
CAGTTCCCGGAATAACTTCCAGAAACGGCGAGTCGCCTGTGACGTCACTATTCCTTGGGCCAGCCCTCTAACACTCCACTCCCGCGTTCGCTCCGGACCTCGTCCCGCAAGAAGTCGAGCTTCCCGGTAGACGCGTCTTCATCGAGCTTATGATCCCAACGCTGCTGTTCGAGGGCGTGGACACGCTGCGCGAGTAGGGCGAATTCCTCGGAGCTTAGCCCCTGAATAGCTCGTTCGATTTGCTCTACACGGCTCATGTCTCTAATCTATAGGGCTGCGTCGGGCCGCTTCAGCCTCCGATCGAGTACATTGGTCTCGGAGGGGGGACGAACTTGGTGGTGTTGATCTGGTGGCCGATCCACTTGTCCTTGACGGACCTGCGGACGGCGTCGGCAATAGCTTGATCGGGACTCCCGTTGCGCAGCAGCACGCGCATGTCGGTCTCCTCGATCGCGAACAAACAGTAGCGGAACTTGCCGTCGGCCGTCAGGCGGATGCGGTTGCAATTCAAGCAGAAAGGCTTGCTGACGGAAGCAATGAAGCCCACGCGGCCTTTCCCGTCCGCGAATTCGTACTCGGTGGCGGGGGCTCGGGGATCGCGGTCCGGGATCTCGCGCAGCGGGCCGATTTCGCGCGTCAGCATGGCGATCATGTCGTCGGTCAGCAAAACCTTGCCGTGATCCCAGATGCCCTGGGCATCCAGAGGCATGAACTCGATGTAGCGGATCTCGATGCCGTGCTCGCGCCCGAATCGAGCCAACGGAACGATGTCCGGTTCCACCAAATTCTTGACGGCGACCGCATTGATCTTGATCACCGGATACCCGATGCGCAGCGCAGCCTCGATGCCGTTCATCACTCGTCCGAAATCATCACGGCGCGTGATCTGCCGGAAGCGTTCGCGGTCGAGCGTGTCCAAATGAATATTGAGACGCCGCAGCCCTGCGTCGTAAAGTTCCTGCGCCTGCTCAGCCAACAGCACACCGTTGGTGGTCAGCGCCAGGTCCTGAATTCCCTCGATCGCGTTCAAACGTCCGATGAGCTGCGCCAAGCCCTTGCGCAGAAGCGGCTCGCCGCCGGTGACACGCAGCTTGCGGACGCCCAAGGTCACCGCGATGCGCACGAAGCGTTCGATTTCTTCAAAGGTCAGAATCTCTTCGCGCGGCTGGAACTTCACGCCCTCCTCTGGCATGCAGTAGAAGCAGCGGATATTGCACCGGTCCGTGACGCTGATGCGCAGGTTGTCGTGCACGCGGTCGTAGGTGTCGATGAGAGGAGTCACGCTGGCCCGTTTATTTCAATCCAATTGTAGCGCCTCGCGGTTGGCTCGCCGCACCACTAGTGTTAGCGCTGCTGCTAGTACTACTGCCAGCGCCAACAGGTACCACCCATGGCTTTTGAGCCAGGCTCCGGAATTTTCGCCCAGCTTGGCTCCTAAATACGCCAAAGCTCCATAGCGTGGGAGGCGCGCGGCGAACAGAACGAGAAGGAATCGCTTGCGGGTCACGCCCATGGCGCCGGCGCAGGCGGCGAAGACTTTGAAGGGCAGAATCGGGATCGGCAGAAACGCCGGAATAAACACCGTGATCATGCCATAGCGCAGGAACCAGGCACGGAAGCGCAAGCCGCGCCCGGAGGCAGTGTACTTGCCCAAGAATTTCTCGCCGCCACGACGCACTACTTCAAAGAAGAACATGCTGCCGACCAGCGATCCCACCACTGCCAGGGCGGCGGTCAACGCGGCATCCTGCGGACGGGCCGCGGTTATGAAGAGCAGCAGGAAGTCGGTTCCCCCCGGATTGGGAATTCCCGCCGATTCCACCATCGCTAGAATCAGCACCCCAACCGGCCCCAGTTCTTTTAGTAGTTCGAGGAGATGATGCATCCGTTACTCGACAGCGTCCCCAATCATAGCGAGTAGCCGGGCTTCGTCGATGACCTGCACTCCGAGTTCACGCGCCTTGTCGAGTTTTGACCCCGCTTCGTCCCCGGCGACCACGTAGCTGGTTTTCTTGCTCACTGACCCAGCCACCTTACCGCCCGCGGTTTCGATACGCCGCTTGGCGTCTTCACGGGCGAGGTTGGGAAGAGTGCCCGTCAGCACAAAGGTCATCCCCTGGAGCGGGCCGCCTTCTCGTTTCTTGACCGCGAAAGTGAACGAGAAACCCCCTGCGCGAAGTTTTTCGATCAACTCCTGGTTGTGCTTCTCGCGGAAGAACTGGTGGATGCTGCGAGAAACCTTCTCGCCCACTTCTTCGGCCTGCTGCAGCTCGGCTTCATCTGCTGTTGCGATCTTATCCAGATCGCCGAACGCCTCCGCGAGAAACTGCCCGGTGCGCTCTCCCACAAACGGGATTCCCAGGCCGTTGAGTATGCGCGGCAGCGGCGCACGGCGCG
>CAZDGT010000036.1:0-11774 GCA_964504905.1 uncultured Bordetella sp.
AATCCGCCCACATGATCGGCATGGAAATGGCTGATGACGAGATAATCGATTTTCTTCAATCCGGCATGCTGGGCCATCGCGAAGATACGTTTGGCGTCGCGGTCGCCCACGGTCCAGCCGGTGTCGATCAGCAGGGACTCGCCGGACGGCGAGACGACCAGCGTGGACGCGCCCCCTTCGACGTCGATCCAGTAAATGTTCAGATTGGCGGGCTGGGCATGCAGCACCCCCGCGAGAATCAGCAACGCGAGGAGCCAGAGTGTGCTGTCCCGATTCATAGTTTGCGCAATGCCTCCGCGGCGGCCTGCAAGGTCTCCGGCTTCTTGGGGAAGCAGAAGCGGATCATTTGGTCGCCCTCGTGTGAATGTGAAAAGAAACAGGAGCCGGGCACCGCGGCGATGCCGACATGCTCAACCAAGTGCCGCGCAAACGCCGTATCGTCGGGGAAGCCGAAGCCCGAGATGTCGGTCATCACATAGTAGGCGCCTTGGGGGCGGAAGCAGCGGAAGCTGGCTTTGCTCAGGATGTCCATGAGGGCGTCGCGGCGTTCACGATATTTTTCAGCGAGGTCTGTGTAGTAGTCGTCGGGCAGAGCCAGTGCCGTCACACCCGCGATCTGTAAAGGATGTGCAGCGCCAACCGTAAGGAAGTCATGGACTTTGCGGATGGAATCGGTGAGATCGGGACTCGCAAGCACCCAACCGACGCGCCAACCGGTCACCGAATACGTCTTGCTCAGGCTGTTCACCAGAATCGTACGGTCACGCATCCCGGGGATTTGCATCATCGGGATGTGCTTCGCGCCATCGTAGAGAATGTGTTCGTAAATCTCATCGGTGACGGCTAGCGCGTCGAATTCCTGGCACAGTTCTGCGATGAAGGCCAGTTCGTCGCGGCTGAAGACGCGGCCGGTGGGATTGTTGGGCGAGTTCAGAATGATGGCCTTGGTACGGGGTGAAAACGCGCGGCGCAGCTCATCGCGATCGAAGGTCCAGTCAGGTGCGTGCAGGGTCACGAGCTTCCGTGTGCAATTGCAGAGAATCGTATCTGGTCCATAGTTTTCGTAGAAGGGCTCGAATACGACGATCTCGTCGCCAGGATTGGTGACTCCTGTGAGCGAAGCGATCATGCCCTCGGTCGCGCCGCAGACAACCGTGATTTCGCGCTCCGGATCGAAGTCGAGTTCATAATGCTTGCGGTATTTGGCCGCGATAGCATCGCGAAGCGGTTTCGCGCCCCACGTGATGGAGTACTGATTGATGTCGGCTTCGATGGCATTGATGGCCGCGCGCTTTAGAATTTCGGGGGCCGAGAAGTCGGGGTATCCCTGCGCCAGATTCACAGCCTTGTATTGAAATGCCAGGCGCGTCATCTCGCGAATGACACTTTCGTTTAAGCCGGCGGCGCGGTCACTGCGGAAGCGCAGGCGGTGGTCAGCGAGCGCCGGTAGGTCGAGAACTTTTGGTTCGCTGGTCGATCCCATTTGAATAGGATAGCCGGGAAGCGGGGGCTGGGGAATTGGCGTACAACTGACGGTACATATTGGCATTGCGCAGGACGATCTGGATGTATTCGCGAGTCTGCGTGAAGGGCACGGTTTCGACGAACTCGGCGGGCTCACGGAATTCACCCCAGGTGGACCAAAGCTTCGCACGGCTGAGGCCGGCGTTATAGGCCGCGAGCGCCGCTTCCCACCGCCCATCCAGGCTATCGACTACGGATCTTAGATAAAACGAACCCAGTTGCAAGTTCACCAGCGGTTGGAAGAGACGAGATGTCGAATAGGGCTTGATCCCCAGGCGCCGGCTGAGTTCACGTCCGGTAGCGGGCATGATCTGCGTGAGACCGCGCGCGCTTGCAACGGATATCGCGTTGGGATTGAACTCCGATTCCTGGCGTGCCAAACCTGCAACCAAATAGGGGTCCAGACCGTTCTTTAGGGCGAAGCGCTCCAAATCAGCGCGGTAAGGAAGAGGGAAGGCTAGTTTCCAGAATTCTTCCGGCGCGGAGTCGACACGCAGATACAAATAATCGGGAGCGTAGCGCTTCAGGTAGCGAATCGCCTGATCCTGCGCGGACCGGCGGCTGGCCATGGTCGCCAGCTCCAGCCCCATCAAGTGAGGCTGATCTTCGTATTGCGCTGCGTAGCGCAACTCCACCTCAGCCCACTCGTCGAGTCCGCCGGAGGCCACTAGTCGAGCGCGTTCGAGCCGGAGTCTAGCGGTCGCGTTGGGATCGAAATTGCGAACGCGGGCGCGCGTGGGGAAAGCGACGGTTCTCAGGAAATTGCCAACGGGTTGAGAGGCGGCAGCCGTTTGGGGAATTGCAGCCATGCGGTCGCGGGCGAGGCCTGTGTAGAAATGATTAGGATACTCGCGCACGATCTCGTTGTAGTAGGAACGCGCAGAAGAAAGATCATCAGCGCCTTCGGCCAGACGGCCCAAGAAGTAAAGAGCCGCGGAGGACTCGTCCGCGCTGGGGAACAAGTGGAGGTGCTCGCGCAGCAAATCGCCGGCGTCATCCTTACGGCGCAGGTAGTGCGCCCAGGTGACCTTCCAATGGCAGCCGGCCGCACGGGCTTCTTTCGGGAAAGATTCGTAACAGGCCCGGTAGAGGGGTTCGTAAGTTTCGACCTGATTTTCTACTAGATACGAATTGCCCAGGGCCAGCAGCGCTTCGAGTCGCCAAGTGGAAGTGGGGTACGCGGCAGTAAGTTGCTCCAGCGTAGAATTCATTGCGGCGCGATCATTCGCCCGCCGCGCGCACAACAAGAGATAGTACAGGCGCTCGGCATTGGCCTGCGGAGATTCCACGGTGAGTTCTGCCAGATATCGCTGCGAGACTTTCGTTTCCTTGGCGTTGTATTGGGCCACGCCTATCTTCACCTGCGCGATATCGCGTTCGTCACCGGCGAGGCGCGGCACCAGCGCCGTGAGTTCTCTCTTGGCCTGTTCGGTGCGACCGGCATCCAGAAGTTTCAGCGCTCGCCCCAGCATGGCGTTGCCCATGGCGGGGGGATATTTGTCCCCAAGTTGCGATTCTAAATTCGCGGCCAGCGAGTCGGCTTCGGTGGCTTCGGTCGCCGTCGGGTAGTTGTAGTACACGCGCTGCGCGTAAACGGCAGCGCTAACGGGGTCGCCTGCCCCGGCGAAAGCCTTGGCCAGAGCCAGGTCGCCCTGCGGTTGCGAAAGCGCGGCGTAATGCTTGCGCAACAATGTGACGGCTCCGGATGCGTTGCCGGTTTGCTGGAATGCTTGGGCGCCCAGTGAGGCAGCTCGCCCGATCAGTGGCGAAGCGGGCGACTGCGTCCAGATGGGTTCGAGGGACGCTGGGACTGCCGCGTAATTCTCGGCATTGAATTCGGCGGAGGCGCGGAACCAGGCTACGTAGTCGGCCAACTTGGGGAGCTTGCGATTAAGGCTCTTGAGAGTCGCGATTGCCACGTCTTCATGTTTGGATTGCAACGCGGCGACGGCAGCTTTCAGTTGGGAGATTTCAGAAAGAGTTTCGTCAGGCGCAGCTAGGGATGCAGCTACACCGGCGAGGGCCAACACTGCCAAGGCCGGAATACGCCAACTCGCGCGAAACCATTCACGCCGGATCATGTTCTTACTCGAATTGTCGCACCGATTGCGACTGGGGGAAAGGGGTTTGTTCCTAAATCCAGCGGCGCACGCGAGATTGGTACGCTGCGAAATCCCTGCCGAACAGGGAAGTGAGAACCCGCTCCTCCGGCAAGATCTGGTAGCGATTAATATAGGCGACGAACACGGGGAGAAACAAGAAGACCGCGGCATTCGATAGATGAATTGCCCAGGCAGTCAAACCTAGAAAAAGGCCTAGGTACATTGGATTGCGCGTAATCGAGTAAATACCTGAGGCGACCAGGGAAGAGGCGGATTCGGGTTTCAGCGGATTAACAGTAGTCTTGGCTCGCCGGAAGGTCAAGACACCAGAAATGGCTGTGGTGACGCCAATCATCGCGAGGCCGATGGCGACGGAATCGTGCGCTGAGAACATATAAGCAAAAGCCGGCACGGAACGCGATGCCAGCCACATCAGCAGTCCTGTAACCAATGCAACGGCTGGCGGCGGGATTTTCAGTTCAAGAGCGCGCATGATGGGTGCCTACACTTTCAAGGCTAAATGGGCTGCGCCGAAGAGTCCAGCGTCGCCACCGAGAGTAGCGCGCTCGATACGCGGAGGGTTCTTGCGATAGATAAAAGACCGGCGGGTGGCTTCGGCACGCAGAGAGGACTCGAACAATTCCCAGGCCGCGGTCATGCCGCCGCCGAGAAGGTATAGCGGGAAATTGAAAGTATTGATCAAGTTGGCCAGCAGCGTCCCCAGCGCGGTGCCAACGGCTTCAAAAATCGCTTGAGCGCGCGGATTGCCGCCCTTAGCGAGATGGAAGACTTCTTCGGAAGAAATCTCGCCCAGGTTCATCAGGCGCGCCATGGCGGTGACCGCCGTCGCGGACGCGTATTTCTCGATGCAGCCGGTGTTTCCGCATCCGCAGGGATAGCCCGTGGGCGAGTAGGTGGTGTGGCCGATCTCCCCGGCCATCCCCAGGTAGCCGCGCAAAATATTCCCGTTCATGACGATTCCGCTGCCGATACCGGTGCCAAGCGTGAGCAAAATCAGATCGTCGACGCCGCGGCCCGCGCCCATCCACGTTTCGCCCAGTGCGGCGGCATTGGCGTCGTTTTCGAGGATTACCTTGGCGCCCAGGTGCTTTTCGATTTCATCTCGCACCGGATAGTTGTCGAATTCGGGAAGGTTGGGAGCGCCGACCACGATACCTTTATCCATCAAAATGAACCCGGGCACGCCGACGCCTACGCCGGCTAGAGTTTGTCCAGGGAGTCCGGCCTGCAGCGTCTCGATGGCTCGAACCATGTCGTTGATGACGGCTTCGCGACCTTCGCCAACAGGCGTGGACCCGGCAATCTTGTTCAGCATCTTGCCATCACGGCTAACCGCTGCGGCGCGCAGATTCGTCCCGCCTAAATCGACTCCGATGGCATAGTCACTCATGAGTTTGCATGATAGCAAAGCAAGGCGCGATGGCAGTGTCCGCTTTACGCCTGGATCTTAGAGAACACTACGCCGCCCAGGACCAGCACTGCCGTTGTCACTACGCAAAGAACGGCAAGATCCAGCGGGACTCCGAGATGGGTCACTCCGATGAGCGAGTAACGCAAACCGTCGACGCTATAGGAGAGCGGATCGAGGGCGGCGATGATGCGCATGGCGCGTGGAATATTCGTCAGGGGAAACAATGCACCGGACAGGAAGAAGATGGGCATCACCAGGAAATTCATAACCAGTTGGAACCCCTGGAAATCGGGCAGCACGGAGCCCAGCGCCGTACCGACGCCCGTGAACAATAGCGCCGTCAATAGCATGAACGCGAATGCCAGCGGAAGCAGCGCGTAGGACGTGGGGCGAAATCCGACGGCCAGGCAAATGCAGAATACCGCTATTCCCTGGAGTACCGATACAGTGGCGCCGCCGAGGGTGCGGCCGATCATGATCAGGATGCGCGGCACCGGCGCGACCAGGGTTTCCTTAAGGAAACCGAATTGGCGGTCCCAGATCACCTCAATGCCCGAGAAGACCGACGTAAAGAGGACCGACATGGTGATTACGCCCGGCGCCAGGAACTGGATGTAGTTCCCTTGGCCCGAGCGCTGGAACATCGACCCGAAGCCGAATCCGAAGGCCAGCAGAAATAGCAGTGGCTGTCCGAAGGACGCGATGATGCGGGCGCGGGACCGCGCGGAGCGCTTCAATTGCCGCAGCCACAGAATGTAGATGACGTTCATTATTTGTTTCGCCGGAAGGCTCTGCCCATGGTGCGCATCTGTTCCAAGCCGCTGGCTTCCTCTTCACGGATGGTGCTGCCCGTCAGCGCAAGGAACGCCTGTTCCAGAGTCTCGGTGCCGGTCTGCGTCCTCAACTCGCCGGGCGTGCCCTGGGCAATAATTTTGCCGTGATCGATGATGGCGATGCGGTGGGCAATGCGCTCGGCTTCCTCCATGTAGTGCGTGGTGAGGAAGACTGTGACCTGTTCCGTCTCGTTGAGATGCTTGACGTGGGTCCAGAGCTGGTTGCGGGTTTGCGGGTCGAGGCCTAGCGTAGGCTCATCTAAAAAGATGATCTTGGGTGTGTGCAGCAGACTACGCGCTATTTCGAGGCGCCGCCGCATTCCTCCGGAGAACTGCTTGACCTGATCTTTGCGGCGATCCCATAGTTCGAACAGCTTGAGCAGATGCTCGATGCGTTCGCGGCGGATCTTGCGCGGGACGCCATAGAGCACGCCGTGGAAATCCATGTTCTCGTAGGCGGTGAGTTCGTCGTCGACGCTGGGGTCCTGAAAGACGATACCAAATTGTTTGCGCGCGGCGGTCTGGTGAGTGACAGGGTCCAGTCCGTCGAGGGATACACTGCCGCTGGTGGGCCGGAGCAGTGTGGTGAGCATCTTAATAGTGGTGGTCTTGCCCGCGCCATTGGGGCCAAGGAACGCGAAGATCTCGCCCCTGGCGACGTCGAAAGCGATATTGTTTACGGCGGTGAAATCGCCAAACTTCTTAACCAATCCCTGGGCGCGGATCATGAACAGCTCAAGGACTTAGTTTAGCGGATGCGCGGCGCGCGACAATTTCGGAGATTGCATGGCGCAACTGGTCCTGCCCTTCGCGGTAGTGGAGGATTTCCCAATCTTGGAAGTAACTGCGCAATTCCCCCGGTTGCAAGCGGAACGGCGAGTTCTCCTTGCCGGGTTCGACCAACAATGTGATAGCGACGATTACGCCGCCGGGAACCAGTGCGCTTTTGCATACTTCGAAGAGGCTGCGTTGCAAGTAGTAGCACACGGCGATCAGATCCCAGCGTCCGGGCTCGATTGTGAACTCCGATTTTTCGAGATCGGCAACCTGGGCATCGACAGCGAGGCTCAGTTGGGCGGCGCGATGGAGAAGGGTTTCGATGGCGGTGGTTGAGTTATCGACGGCGGTAACCTTCCAACCGCGCTGTGCCAGCCAGAGCGCGTTGCGTCCGTTTCCGCAGGCCAAGTCCAGAGCACGGCTAGCCGGCAGCTTACTGGCAGCTTCGACGAGTAGTGGATTGGGATCATCCATCCCCTCCAGTATCTATGGGCGGCTGGCTGGAAGCAGGGAGAGCAGATAGAGAACAATACCTGCCAACACAAGGGGACATCCGAGCGCCAAGAAGGCGACGAAGGCTAGCGGGTGCATCACAAGGAGCGACGCAAGCTGGATCAGTAGCCCCGCGCCGGTCAGGTAACTGGCCCAACGGATTTTGCGTTCGACTGTATTCACGGTTACTGTTTCTCCTTCCAGAACGTTGTGTCTTTGAGAGAGGCGACGTCATGGATGAACTCGTGGCAGCCGCTCGAAACGCAGGAGAGCTTGTTGGTTTTGACTCGGCTCAGTAGGTCGGGAATCTTGTTGTGCGCCGAGCCTTCCTCGAAGCGGCGTGCACCCAGATGGCAATGGAGGCATTCGCTATTCGGGAACGGGTCGTACAATTTGATGGCTTCCGGTTTGGGTGCGCCCACAATGTACTGCACCCACAGATGGCGCATGCCGCGAATTTTGGCCTTGACTCCGCCGAACATGCTGTATTCGGTGTGGCAAGTGTAGCAGGCATGATCGCGGGGAATGAGATTGTTCTGGAAATGGCGCGCCGGAATATAGCTCGGGTCGTCGATATGGAGGCTCTTGCCAAAATCATCCATCACATGGCAAGAGAGGCAGAACTGCGTCGACGTCGCACGTTCCATGTGCGTGGAGAAGCCGGTCCATGCGGCCATTACCGGCAGAGCGAATAGAGCGACGAAAGCCAGCATCTTGCCTTCGCGGGAGCGTGTTAACTGGACACGGAAACCCACGAACAAGGCGACCACGGCCGCCGCAAGGCAGAAGAGTACGATGACGGAAGCTGGCATCCCGGGAAACTATCTCCTACTTACCCAAGCCGCGATAGTAGTCGACCAAACCCTTTACCTGATCTTTATTGAACTGTTTGCCATAGGCATCCATGTCCGTGCCCTTGCCGTCGGTGACGATCTTAATCATGTCATCGGCGCTCATCTTAGCCGTTGCTTCGTGGGCGCTCTTGACCTTCAGCTTTCTGCCCATGGCTGTCTTGGCCGCGCCATCCGGGCCGTGGCAGGTTGCGCACTTGCTCAAGTACAGGTCCTTGAAGTCCGTTTGCGCCGAGATGCTGACGGCTCCGAGAACCAGAGTCGCAAAGATAATCGTTGTTTTCATCGGTAATTTGTCCTTTAACAAAGCTAGAATCCTCGCGTCCAGGCGATGGTCACCAGGTTGGCGCTGAAATTATTACCAGGCACGATCTGCTCGATATAGTAGGTCCGCTGCAGTTGCAGGGTCAAGCGCCCAAGCTGTGGAACGTCATAGTAGATCGAGCCAGTTGCGTACGGGAATTTCATTGGTCCATAAAGTGGGAGTTCGCCGGCGATTTGCCCTAGCCCGGTAGTACGCACGTAGTTGCCGGTAATATTGATTCCCATCCGGCGGAACGGTTCTACCTTCAGGCCACCCTGCCAAATGCGGTTCACAGTCTGATCGGTCAGGGCCAGGTTCGTGAACGGCGCGGTGCCGCGCAGGAAGCTCACAAAGTTCGACACGTACAAGCTGTCGTAACTGAACCCGGCGAGAAATGAGAGCTTCGGGTTGAACTCGTAGGTTGCCGTTACAGCGTTGCTGCGAACCGTGCTGCGATAGTCGGTGTCAAGCAATTTGCGGTTGCGAACAATGGCGGTGTCCTCAATATAGAACTTGTCCGTGGGGCGCACGCGAACGATGAACCGGCCGCCAACGTCGGTGTGCGGGGTCACGCGGGTATAAGAAGTTCCGTTGGTAGTGGATTCCACATCCGCGCGAACGGTAAACATCTTGGAAGGCTGATAGTAGATGCTGCCGATCGGCCAGACCGTGTTGATGTGTTTGGTTCGGGTCGTGTCCAATACTCCATCTTCCAGCATGCGGATATCGGTGTTCAGATAGCGGACTCCCGCTCGCAAGAGCAGGGAAGGCATGGGCGTGAACGCCATGTTTAAATCGAGCGTATGAGCGGCAATGCGCCATTGGTTGCGTGAGTCCCCCGTGGCTATCGTGGCTCCGTTGATGCTGCGGAATTGCGCGTCGCTATCCACGGTGAAATGTGAATAACGGTAGTCGAACATCGTGCTCCACCATTCCTTCACTTTGTAGGTAAAGCCTTGGTCGACAACCTGATTGGGTTCGGTGACTTGAGCGCGCGTCGCGAGTGAGACGGAGTAGGGAGCGACGGTCGTACCGCCCGAATTGGTGCGCGCGATCCCGTCCATGCTCATGTTGAGCGAAGCGGGCCCGCTATAGCGATAGAAGAGGTAGCCACCCCGCGCCTCCAGCCCAGGCAGGAGTTTCCCCGTGTAAGAGAATTCGCTCACAGGCGTTGTCAGACGGCGCGTATCAACCCAGGACGCACCGTTCAGGGGCTCTTTCTTGGTATTGGGGTCATTCACGTTAATGCTGAACAGGGGTGACGTGAGGTTCTGCCCGTTCACCGCATCGTCGAAAGTCTGGTAACCGAGGCGATAGTGCACGGTCCAATTCTTAACGGTATAGTCGAGGCCGCCGGTGACCCGGCTGGATACCTCGTTGAAGGGCGCGAACAGATAGTAAGGATTGGCGCGGGCGAACGCTCCCCAGGTGCTTGATGAGCCGAAGTAATCCAGCGATCGAGTGGTGAAGGTCGCTCCGTCGCGAGTGTTCCGGTAATACTCGAAGCTAAACTTCAGGTTGTTAGTGGCGTGCACCAGAAGGTTTACGGAACCGAGTTTGCGGACGGTGGCCCAGTTGTGATTTGAAGTCAGCCCGCTCAGTCCGTTGGGCAGCACCGCGGCATCGTTGCGGTCCCAATAGTAATAGCTCTGGCGAAAATTCACCCGCAGGTCATAAACCCTGTTCTTGCGCACCGTCAGCTGCGTGCTCGCAAATGGTTCGCCACCCATTCCGCTGGCGGTCAGCGAGTAGTCGTCTGCGAAGCGGTTCTCGCCTTCTTTGGCCTTGCCAAAGAGGCTGAGATCGAGCAGGCGGGGACCCTCGCGCAGGTTGAACAGCTCCTGGAATTTGGGTTGATAGCCGCTCACATCCGTGAAGCGGTAGCCGAAGGTCACAGAGCCGGTGTTTTCGAAGCCGACCCAATTGAGAGGCGCGGCGGTATCTTGCGCCAGCAAGCTGCCCCCGAACATCGCGATAAGGATTGTGATTGTGGTTTTCATCGCGATTCTCAATGCAGGAAGTTAGAGTCAAAATTCGATCCGTGGATCGCGGCGTGGCAGCGGGTGCAGTCCCCGCGGGCCTGGAAACTCAGGCGGCTGTGTGGCACATTGGCAGCGAAGGGATCCACGTGACATTGGAGGCAGAGGAACCGCGACTCACGCCGAGCCAGCAGCATCCCATTGACGCTGCCATGCGGCGTGTGACACGCGGTGCAGCCTTCCACTTTCACGGCAGAGTGTTCGAAGACAAACGGCCCGCGCTTTTCCACATGGCACTGGGTGCAGGTTTCCCAGCCGCTCTGGCGCAGCGTAGCCCGGTTAGATGTGCCATGAGGATTGTGACAGTCGGTACATTTCATGGCGCCTTCCGGGACGCGGTGATGCGTGGGTAGCGCGAACTGCGCTTGAATGTTGCCGTGGCATCCGTAGCAAAGCTCCGGCTGTGGCTTGACGAGCTGGCTATTGTGCAACCAGCGGGTCTCTTCCGGAAGCTTCGGCACATTGAAGAAATTGCCTTGCGCCGTACCCATGCGCTCCGCTTTCGGGTTCCGTCCTGCTTCCACTAGGTGCATGGAGTGGCAACTACTGCAATCGACGCCGTGCTGGATATGAGTGGAGTGCGTGAAATCCTTCTGATCACGGCTGCTCTGATGGCACGCGAGACAGCGTTCGCTGTTCTGTTTAGGATTCCCCTTGAAGGAGAAAATCAACTTGTTGGCGGCGGCGGTCTTGGCGTCGTCGCCTTGCGAAGCTTCCTGGGCGTCGGCATGCGCCTTGCCTGGTCCGTGGCATAGTTCGCAACCAGTTATTGAATCCGATTTCACCGGTTTGATGGCCGCGTGATGGGTCTTGCTGAATTCCTGGAGTTCCGCCCGATGACACGTGCGGCAGCGATCCGCGCCTGCATAGGCCGCGCCTGGAACGGGCGCCATGGCCGCCACGCTGATCGATGGCGGTTCATTCGCCGCCGGCCGTCGCTGGCCGAAAGCAGCTGCGCAGATGAGAAACACCACTAGCCAGTACTTGAAGGATCTTGGCCTCTTCATTTATTCACCCCCTTTGTGCACGTCAAGCGCCACGGGATGAAGAGCCGTATGGCAATGAAAGGAAAGTGGGCTGGAATATCGTCTGCGGGATTTGCCCCAACTCGTCTTGACCGTAGGGCGTCATTTTTCGCGGCTGGCCGCGAAGTCTCGCTGCTAGTTCTCGGGTTCTATCGCGTAATAACCCTTGCGGGCTTGCGGTTTATAGTCTTTGTTGGCGAGTTTTATGTCAATCTTGTGATACGAACCGTCGCGCTTGGGACTAGGCGGCTGATAGGTGATGGCGTACTGTGAGCGCATCTCTTCCTGAATCTCCCGGAAGATGTCGTCGAGCGAGTGGCTGCGATCCACGTGGAAAACCTGGCCGCCGGTCTCCGATGACATGCGGCGGAGTTCTCCTTCGCCGCCACCGCCGC
>CAZDGT010000037.1:0-1569 GCA_964504905.1 uncultured Bordetella sp.
GGCCGGATTCCACTTCATCTGAGCAGCGCCGATCTGATCATCAGCTCAACGCACAAGTGGATCCTGGGTAGCCACGGCGGCGGCTTGGTGGGCGTGCCAAAGCCCCGCGCCGACCGGCTAACAGCGCCAGCAGGCGGATGGTTCAACCTGGAAAACCCTTTTGCGCCTGGCCGTTTTCATCGTGTAGTGACGCGGCCCGGTGCGGCGAGTTTCTCCGTGGGTATGCCCAACTACCCAGCCATTTATGCGGTGAACGCCGCGCTGGGGTACATCGAATCCATCGGCGTGCCCGCGATTGATGCGTATGCTCGGCCGCTGGTCCTTGCATGTCTGGACGGACTGAAACAACTGCGCGTGAACCTGATCACGCCGGATCACCCTGCGAACCTGGCGGGGATTCTGGCTTTTCTTCACCCGCAGGCAGAGCGAATATACCAGTCGCTGCACGACCGGAAGATTCACATCATGTGCCACGCAGGCCGGTTGCGCGTCGCAATTCACGGCTATAACACCCTGGCGGACGTCGAGCGGTTTCTGCGATCGCTGCGGGAGGCGCTGGATCATGCCTGAGCGAGCGGACGCGCACATTCACCTTTTCGAGAAGGGCTTTCAGGGGGCGACACTTACCTCACGCCCCGGCGTGCGGACCGATGAACCCGTATTGTACACGTCGTTAGCGAGCGATCACCGTGTCGCTAGAGCCTTGGTCGTCGGGTATGAGGGCGAGGCGTGGGCAACGGGCAACAATGCTTTCATTGCCGGGAAGGCGCGCAAGTTTTCCTGGATCGCGCCGGTCGCCTATGTTGATCCTTGCCAACCACCGAGTATCGCAGCGATGGAGCGCCTGTTGGCTCAAAGTTTCGTTGGACTGAGCCTCTACGTATTTGGTTCGCAACAATCCGAGGCGCTTCAGCGGGTTCCCCAGGACGTATGGTCATGGCTTGTCGATCACCGCTGGCTGGTCAGCGTGAACTCACGAGGCGGGGATTGGTCCGCCTGGCGCGCAATTCTGGAGCGGCGCCATGACCTCCGAGTACTGGTATCTCATCTGGGTTTGCCGCCACGAGTCGCGCGACCGCCAACAAAGCAAGAGGCTCGCGAAGCAATGGCGGAGGTACTGGCGTTGGCCGTGTATCCCGGCGTTCGCGTCAAGCTGAGTGGCTTTTACGCCCTCACCGAGCCGGGCCACGGTTTCCCTCACGAGGCAGCCTGGCCGTATGTCGAGGTTCTGGTCGAGTCCTTTGGAACAGGCCGGTTGCTGTGGGGCTCGGATTTCACGCCCTGTCTGGATTCACTGAGTTTTCCGCAAACATTCAGCCTGTTCCGTCAAATGCCGTACCTCAACGGAAGCGAATGCCAACAGCTCGAGGGCGATAACTTGCTGACTCTATTGGGCGAGGCGAACTGCCGATCAAGCACCCCTGGGGGCAGGCAGGCATCTGAACACGCATGGGAGTAAGCGAGGTTTCACGGGAAGCTTACGTCTTGATCGAAGTTGCCGCTGGGGATGTATGCGGGCTCGCCGCCGATGTGAAGGTTGTCGAAGCGCGAGAACTGCTCGCTGAACTG
>CAZDGT010000038.1:0-2212 GCA_964504905.1 uncultured Bordetella sp.
GCGACGGGGGTTCTCCAGGTGCATTTTCGAGCCTCCGGACGCCCTTGGGACCTGATTTTGGCCATTGACACTCCTTTTCTCGAAAATATCCTGTCCGGCCTGACCAAATCGGAGCGTCGGCCATGAAGGCCGGCTGCGTCCCCAAAGGTCGCTGGAGAGGATGTGAGAGAGTTTTGACCGAAATTAAGCTTAAAAAAGGCGATTCCGTCGATAGAGCGTTGCGGCGATTAAAGAAAAAGATCGACCGCGAAGGAACGCTGAAGGATGTGCGTACGCGCCGGCATTTTGAAAAGCCGAGCGAACGCCGTCGGCGCAAGGAAAAGGTAGCGCGGTTTTCCGCGATGCTGAGCGCCCGCTACGCAGAGAGTTAATCGCATTCCCACTGCCGGGCGCGGGCAGGCGCCGCGTCCGGCACTTAAGCGACGGAGAGTTGCAAGGCGGAATCACGAAGCGGGGGACACTTCGCCCGTCCAAGAAACTACTGCATCAACACCAGCCACAGACACTCCCGCTATGTATTCCCTGTCCACCTGTTGGAATTCGCATCGTCACACGGACGGGCGCGCGATGCTGCGCGAAATTCGTGAACTGGGTTTTGAATATGCGGAGCTGAGCCACGGCACCCGCATCAGCCTGATGCCGGGCATCCTCGAGGCGGTCGATGCGGGCGAGATCAAGATTTCCAGCCTGCACAATTTTTGTCCTTTGCCCATCGGGGTCAATCACTCGGCGCCGAACTTGTATCAATTCTCCGCGGAGCGGCAGCGCGAGCGCGAAATGGCGGAGCGGTACACGTTAAAAACGCTTGAGTTTGCCAGCCGCGTCAAGGCGCCCGCCGTAGTGTTGCATCTGGGCAGCATCGAGATGAAGGATTACACGAACAAGCTGCTGGAAATGGTGGGCCGTGGCGAACGGGATACACCCAAATACCAGAAGCTTTGCACCGAGCTGGATGAGAAACGGGAGGCAAAGAAGGGTCCCTATGTCGATCGGGTCAACGAGATGTTAAGAAAGCTGCTTGTGGACGCCGAGGCGCGCGGCATCAAGCTTGGCGCGGAGAATCGTCAGGCACTGGAGGAGCTGCCCATCGAAAGCGATTACCAGTTTCTTTTCCGTGAACTGTCGAGTCGGAATCTGGTTTACTGGCACGACACGGGCCATGCGCAGATCAAGGAGAACCTCGGCTTCATCGGTCACGCGATGCATCTGGAGTCCCAGCGCGACCGGCTTTACGGCATGCATATCCACGATGTGCAGCCGCCGGGACGCGACCATTGCATGCCGGGTTCGGGTTCGGTGGATTTTGCCGCGTTGAAACCGCTGATCAAACCTGAGCACATGAAGGTGTTCGAGTTCAGTCCTTCGCTGACGGTGGAGGAAGTGAAAAGCGGCTCCGAACATGTGAAGCGACTTTGGGGACCTGAGTGAGCGCGAAGAAAACTTCCGCGGAGTCCTTGCCGGAACTGGCGACCACCATCGTGCGCCGGTTGCAGGATGCGGGTTTTCGCGCGTTCTGGGTGGGCGGTTGCGTGCGGGACAGGCTGCTGGGGCGCGAAGCGGTCGATTATGACATCGGTACTTCCGCGCTGGCGGAGGAGACGGAGAAACTTTTCAAGCGCACGGTCGCGGTAGGCAGGAAGTTTGGTGTGATGGTGGTGGTGGAAGGCGGGCATCAATTCCAGGTGGCGACCTTCCGCGCCGAGGCGGACTATCGCGATGGACGGCACCCTGAACACGTGAAGTTCGGCGACGCCATGGCGGACGCGCTGCGGCGGGATTTCACTATTAATGGTCTCTTTTTCGATCCGGTCCGGCAGGAACTGCATGACTGGGTCGGGGGGGCGGCGGACTTGCAGGCGAAAGTCATTCGCACCATCGGCGTGCCGGAAGAGCGGTTTGCCGAAGACCGGTTGCGGATGCTTCGAGCGGTCCGTCTCGCCGCGCAACTGGGATTTCACATCGAGGCCAAAACGCTTCACGCACTGAAAGCGGCGGCACCCAAAATCAAGGAAATCAGCGCGGAGCGGATTCGCGACGAGTTGATCAAGCTATTCCGGCCGCCCCACGCCGCACGCGGGCTCGAACTGTTGCGTGGCAGCGGGTTGCTGGATGAGGTGTTGCCGGAAATCGCGGCGACGGCGGCCTGCGAGCAGTCGGCCGATTTTCATCCGGAAGGCTCGGTCTTCAACCACCTGCAGTCGATGCTCAAGAA
>CAZDGT010000039.1:0-3905 GCA_964504905.1 uncultured Bordetella sp.
TCTTGAACTGCGCAACAATCGCCCTTGCTTGCGCCTTCAACTCCGGCGTGAAGTCGATGAGATCGTCCATCGAGAAACCCTGCCGGTCATACGCGGGCGGCTTGGTGGGAAACGGCTGCGTGGGACTGGTCTTCTCGCCAGGCACCGTCGATTGTTCCACCGGCCGTTCTTCAATCGGGAAAATGGGCTGGCCCGTCACGCGATCAAACAAATAAAGATACGCCTGCTTGGTCGGCTGCGCCAGCGCTTTGACCGGCCGGCCGTTCACCGTGATATCCACCAGCATGGGCGCGCACGGGATGTCCATGTCCCAAACTCCGTGGTGCACCAGCTGGTAATGCCATTTCCGGACGCCGGTCTTCAGATCGACCGCCACAATGCTCTCGCCGAACAAACCATTGCCCGGACGGTGCCCGCCATAGTAATCCCCGGTCGGAATTTCTATCGGAAGATACGCCATGCCAAGCTGCTCGTCCACACTGATCTGTCCCCACGCTCCCGTGTTGCCTGTGTAATCGGCCGAATCGTTTTCCCATGTGTTGTAGCCGAATTCGCCCGGTTTGGGGATAGTGTGGAAAATCCACAAGCGCTTGCCGGTGTGCACATCAAATGCCCGGATGTAGCCCTTCACATTAGTCTTGCTGCGAGGCACGCCCCCAGAGCGATGCGCCGCGCCCACGATAATGGTGTCGTTCGCCACCACCGGAGCCGAATGCAGGCCTACTTCGCCGGTGATCGGGTCGACCACTTGGTCGTAGTCTTCCTTCAGATCCACGATGCCGTCTTTCCCAAACGTCGGGATGCGCACGCCGGTCTTTGCATTCAGAGCGACCAACCGGTATCCGGGTGTCACATAAAGGACGCGCTCTTCCGTGCCATCGGTCCAATAGGAGAGGCCGCGCCCGGAGAGCTGCCGCGGAGCGTTACGCCCGCGCTCGCCCTCCACTTCGCTGTGGACCCACTTCAATTCACCGGTGGCGGCATCCAGCGCCACCACCGCGCGCCGCGTCCCCGCCGTGGCGTAGATGATCCCGTTCGACATCAGCGGCGTCCCCTCCAAGTTGTACTCCGGACGCGGACCGAGGTTCTCCGTCCTGAAGTGCCACGCCAGTTGCAGCTTGTTGAAGTTGGAGCCGTCGATCTGATCCAGTGGCGAATAGCGCGTGTTGCCGGTATCCCCGCCGTAGCTGCGCCACTCTCCATTTTTTGCTCCAGTCTGCGCCATGAGAGTGCTCGCCATCGCTGCGCCCAAGATCATTTGCCGGATTGAAGTTGTCTGCATGGGGTTTACCACCTCCGGCTATTATAGGCATCAAGACAGGTCGCCGCACCATAGTCTCCGCGGGCCTCCATAACGCAGTACAATCGTGGCGATGAGCTATACACCCACGGACCTACGTCGTTCCGGCCCTGGTGCCGATGTCTCTGGACCGAGCCCCAGCCGGTGGCGCCTTCCTCGCGTCGTCGGTTGGATACTGTGGGCCCTGGTTTCCATACTGGGCGCTTTCTCTGTTTCCGTGCTGGCCAGTGACAATGGCGAGCCCGTCAATAGCTTGTGGATGGTCACCGCCTCCGTCTGCGTCTACCTCATCGGTTACCGTTTTTACGGGGCGTTCCTGGCCGCCAAAGTCATGGCCCTCGACGACCGCCGCGCTACCCCGGCTGAACGCCTCCGTGACGGCCACGATTACGAACCTACCAATAAGTGGATCGTGTTCGGCCAGCACTTCGCTGCCATCGCCGGCCCCGGACCGCTAGTGGGCCCAACCCTCGCGGCGCAATTCGGCTTCTTGCCTGGGGCGCTGTGGATCATGGTTGGCGCGGTACTCGGCGGCGCCGTGCAGGATTTCGTCATCCTCTTTTGCTCGCTGCGGCGCGACGGGAAATCGCTCGGTCAGATGGCGCGCGAGGAAATCGGCAAGGTCGGAGGCTTCGTCGCCCTGCTCACCGTGATGCTGATGATGATCATCATTCTGGCCGTGGTCGGCCTGGTGGTGGTCAACGCGCTTAAAGGCAGCCCGTGGGGTACGTTCACCATCTTCGCCACCATGCCCATCGCCGTCTTCATGGGTCTCTATCTGCGCTACGTGCGCCCCGGCAAAGTTCTTGAATGTTCGGCCTTTGGTTTCGTCCTGGTGCTGGCGGCCATCTTCGGAGGGCAGGCCATCGCGAACTCGACCTACGCCCCTTGGTTCACTTATTCCGGTGTGGCTCTTGCCATCGCGCTCATCGTCTATGGGTTCATGGCGAGCGCACTCCCCGTTTGGCTGCTGCTTGCGCCGCGCGGCTACCTCAGTACCTTCGTCAAGCTGGGGGTGGTGTTGCTGTTGGGCGTTGGAGTACTGGTGGTGCACCCGCAACTCCAGATGCCGGCGTTGACGCGCTTCGTCGACGGCACCGGACCCATCTTCGCGGGCAAGATCTTCCCCTTCTGCTTTATCACCATCGCCTGTGGCGCGGTCTCCGGGTTCCACTCTCTGATCTCGTCGGGCACTACTCCGAAATTGATGGCCCGCGAACGCCACGCCACCGCCACCGGATATGGCTCCATGCTGCTCGAAAGTTTCGTCGCAATCATGGCTTTGATCGCGGCCTGCTCGTTGCCCACGGGAGTGTTCTTCGCGGTGAACTCGCCCGCCGGAATCGTAGGCACGACGCCCGCCGCAGCCACCGCCACCATCAGCAACTGGGGCTTCCCCGTGGACCCGGCGCAGATGCAGAGCCTCGCCGATGGAGTGGGAGAGAAGTCTCTCTATTACCGGACCGGCGGCGCGCCCTCGCTGGCGCTCGGCATGGCGCAGATTTTTTCGTCTTTTATCCACGGCAACCAGGCGGTGCTCGCCTTCTGGTACCACTTCGCCATCATGTTCGAGGCGCTGTTCATCCTGACGATCATGGATACCGGAACGCGTGTCGGGCGATTCATGCTGCAAGACCTGTTGGGTTCGGTGTGGCCGAAAATGGGCGAGACCAATTGGAAGCCAGGAATGTTGGGGACCAGCGCATTGGTCGTCGCCGCCTGGGGTTATTTCCTGTATCAAGGCGTTGTCGACCCGCTGGGCGGAATCAATTCCCTCTGGCCCTTGTTCGGAATCGCGAATCAGTTGCTGGCGGCGGTGGCCATGTGCGTGGCCACCACGATTCTGATAAAAATGCACCGCGCGCGCTTCATGTGGATCACGTGCGTGCCGCTGGCATGGCTCACCATCGTGTGTTTCACCGCTGGATGGCAGAAGATCTTCGATAGCGCTCCGGCATTAGGCTTCCTGGCGCAGGCGGAAGCGCTCGCCAAAGGCCCGCAGACCGCGGCCACCGCGGCGCTGATCTTCAACGCGCGACTGGATGCTGCCGTCACGGCAGTTTTCATGATTTTGGTTTCTATCATTCTTATCGATTCAATCCGTGTCTGGACCGGAATTCTGCGCGGTACCCGCGAAGCCAAGAACACCGAGACGCCTTTCGTGCTGACGCGTCTGGCGGAGGAAGCATGAAAAACTTCTTCCGCTTCGTCATGGCGCTGCTGCGTGAGCTAGGCGACGAAAACGCCTATCAGCGTCACCTAGCATGCCACGGTGTCAGCCACTCCCCCGCCGAATGGCGCCGCTTCTCGGATGCCCACTGGCAAGCCCAATCCCGTCGTGGACGTTGTTGCTAAACATTCTGTTCCCTTGGAGGTAGTGGCCAATGAATTCGGTTCGCATGACCCTCAGACGGGTGGAACCCATTCCAGCAGCCAAACTTGTTGGAGTGGTCTACGGGCTCCTCGGACTTATTATTGGGGGATTCGCCTCCATGGCTTTCATGCTTGGAGGGATGGCTGGCGCCGCTGCCGGTCGTCAGGCTGTGCCTCAAGTATTCGGGATACTCTTCGGTGCCGGTTCCATTATCTTCTTCCCACTCCTTTA
>CAZDGT010000040.1:0-13377 GCA_964504905.1 uncultured Bordetella sp.
CTGCTGTCTGCCGCAACTGTTGCAACGTGGCCAGCGTCGCCACCGTGCAATTTTGCTCCAGGTCTTTGCATGATCGCGAGTCATGAAGAGTTCCCCGTCCCCACCCAACATAAATCCAGCTTCGGCACTCATGAAATAGACGGCTCCCCACGAACCGAAGCCTCGCGCCTTTGACCAAATCGCTCCAGCCGCTACGATCTCTTCCCAGTGTTGTCCCCCGTCAACGGTGTGCAGGATTTCACCATGATCGCAACCAATCCATCCTTCACGGCCACGAAACTGCACGCTCACTGGAGGGTGGACCTTGGTCGAAGCGCGGATCACACTTCGCTTCCAATGCTTTCCCCCATCCTCAGAGAACACAATTGCGGTGCCCGCGATGGCAATTCCTCGCAGATTATCCAAGAACCTGATCGTGGACACCGGGCAACCATTTTGTACGGGTATGGGTTGCTCTTCCCAGGCAGATCCTGGTACCGAACGAAAATAGATCGCTGGAGTCCACGTGAAACCTTTGACACGTTGCGGGCAATCCATGTCCTCCGCGGGTGCATCACCTTGGTGAGAAACTTGTCCGCCCAACCATAGTGGGCCTTTCGGATCACCGGTTCCAAAAAAGCTTTCGAAAAACCACTCAACGTTTGGGAGTGATTCCGCCCTCCACGTGGCACCGCCATCGTGAGTAGACACGAACGCCGATGCCGGGCCTAATCGATCCCCTAGCTGATCGCCCTGTGCGAGTGTTATCCATGCCGCCTTGGCAGAGGCGAAGTAGGTGCCACGAATGTCAGCACTCGTCTCCCGGCCTCCGCCGTTGATTTTAACCGGCTTCCAGTTCCAACCTCCGTCGACCGTGCGAAACAGTGACGGCCCGCTAACAGCCCAACCATCTTGTTTGAAGAATGCGGGATGGCCGAGTCTCAGCTCAGTCATCCGGGTAATTCGCGGCGCAGCAGTTACGAACAGAGTAAAGAAGAAGCCAAGTATGACTCGCGACGGCCAAGAGCGACTGCTATTATTGCGGGGACTAGCGTAACCCATAGAGGGGGGGAGCAATTCAAAGTGCTCCATTTTCAAACCCTCTACTTCGCGGTGGCGGCGACCACTTCGCGGATCACTCCATCGCTCTTGCTCAGGAGGTAAAGCTCGCCTGAGGCGTCGATCAGGAAGTGAATATCGGAGCGGCCGCCCGATACTCGGGCGCGGCCCGGCAAAGCCTCTGCCTTGCCTCCGCGCTTGCGATACGCGGCCGATGTCACAGGGGCCATGGAGCCGAAGCGTTCCTTGCTTCCACTAGGCGTATCCCAAAGGATCTCCACTTTGTGCAGCGGAGCCATGGTCTTGGGGTTGCGGTCATCGGCAGCCAGCAGGTCTTTGAGATCCGTGTACCAGATGTTGCCGGTGGTGATGTCGCCCAGAAGGTACTTGCCGCGCAACTGGGGCAGCTTCTTGCCCTGGTAAACGTAACCGCTCGAAATCGCGTCGCCTCCTCCTTCGGCGTGGGGATACTGGATCACGGGATAGGTGGGAATGATGGTGCCATTGGTGATCTTGTCGGTAATCTGCACGGGGATGCGATCGTCGGCCGGCAGCGGGCCAGTCGTGTTGTCGGACTTTAGCAACTCATTCCCTTCGCGCAGCGAGTAGCCGTAATTTGCACCCTTGTGGATGATGTCCACCGTTTCCCAGGTGCGCAGGCCGACCGAGTGGGCCAGCAAAGTGACTTTGCTGCGGTCGGCGGGGTCCACATACCAGGTGAGGCGGTTGGGGTTGCGCAAGCCGTTGGCCCAAATCTCTTTGCGGGCGCCTTGCACCTTCACGAACGGATTATCGTTGGGAATACGATAGCGGCCATTTTCGCTGAGCGTGCTGGAATCGATGTGTTCCTTCGGATCCGGGATGAAGCGCCAGATCTTGCCGATCAGCACATCGAGCCGCTGCGGACTGAGCCGCGTGACAGGATCCTTTTGCTCTCCCGAGGCGCTATCACCGCAGGCCACATACATCACGCGCCAGTCAGGATCGCCGGGGCGCGCGGCAGGATTAAAGGTCATTTCGCCGAGCGGGTGGCTGTAACCGTTGAGCTCCAGGCGAAGCACTTCGCGAGCGGTGCCTTCAAAGGTGGTATCGGCCGTATTCGTATCGGTCCACTCGATGATCACGCCATCGGTTTTGTGAGTCGGGGGCGTGACTATCGGCTGCGTGATGGTGTAGCCGTCCAATTTCAAACCGGGGAAATTGGTGTTATCCGGCGTGGTAGAGCCGGGGAGAGAGATATCTTCCAGGTGAATGGTATAGAACCTTCCATTGTGGGCGTAATCGGGATCGAACAAGAAGTTGACGAAGCCGTTGGCTTGCCCGTTTTCGAAGCGGAATTTCTGGAAGAGCCCGCCACGGCCATCGCGGCCGTTGAAGTTCAGATAGGTGGTGAGTTTCTTGGTTTCCTTGTCCAGGATATAGAGCGGCCCGTTCAAGTCGTTCACGAAAAATCGCTTGCTCCCGCCGGGCTCGTCGCGCAGGTAGTTGATGCGAGCCAGCAGGCTGGCGACGTTATCGGTGATTTTGTCGAAAGAACCCGTAACGGGGAAGGTCGCGTAGTCCTTGATCTCCAAGGTGAGCTGCTGCGCGCAGGCAGACGCGGCGACCAGAACGGCGGCGGCTAGAACTCCGGCGCGACGCCGGCGACTTTCAACTTTGATCATTAGATCTCACTCCCTCGCAGAATCGATAATATCAAGCCGGAACGACTTCCCGGCATCGAGGGCGCCCTGTTCGATCCAGCGCTCGATGTTTTCCTGCTTCCAAACGACGGCGTCATGGAGGGACCCGAGCGAACGGCTTGGAACCAGAGTTGTGAGTTCCACGCCGGAGGGCAACGGTGGATGGTGCCCGAAACACGCGCGGAAGGCTTGCACGAATGGTTTGAGCAGCGCCGAGGGGAATTCCGGAAGGACGTTCAGCGCGATGATGCGGGTGGCTCCGAGTTCGACGGCGGCCCACACGGGCACAGGGTTCAATAAACCGCCATCGACATACAGGCGGCCGTCAATGCGCCGTGGCAGGGCTGCTCCAGGTACCGCGCAGGAGGCCAACAGATGCTCGGCGCGAATCGCTGGACCGGCGACGGTACGCGGTTTCATGCTCAGCAAGTCGACGATCACCACTGCGTACTCCACTTCGAGAGGCCGCGCGTCAACTAGAGCGTGAACAGTTTGCGGCAGGTTCCCGAAGCTGGCAACATGAGACCGCAGCCAGAAATCGCACAGATCTTCGGAAGTCCAACCGGTTGCGATGGCATAGCCGTTGAGGGACCCCACGGAGGCTCCGACGACCAAATCCGGTTTAAAGACAGGTGCGAGCGAGCGCCACGCACCGGCCTGCCACGCGCCGAACATGCCGCCGCCCGAAAGAACCAGTGCTGTTTTCGACGCCAACCTTTACAATAGCCAACCCTTACAATGGTGAGTGGCGCATGGACTTCGATCCCACGAAATATGGACCAGAGGTCGCGCGAATTCTGGCCATGGATGGAAACGGACAGCGTTGCGCTCCGCTGGTGTGCGGGCCGTGCACATCGCAGGAGGCACGACGGGCGTTGGCGGCGCTTAAACCAGCGGGCCTGTTCCCTTCCGTGAAGGAGCCGGAAGCGCCAATGGCCGGCTTGTGGCTATATTTTTCGTGTTTCGAAGAGGCACACAATTTGATTGACGATCCGAAGACGCGCGAAGGCGAATTCTGGCACGCCATCCTGCACCGCCAGGAGCCGGATGCAGGCAATTCGGCCTACTGGTACCGGCGCGTGGGACAGCATCCGCTGTTTCCCAAGCTGGCCGCGGCGGCGAAGGATATTTTGAAGGTCTATCCCGAAGCGGAATTTCGCGTAGGGCAGTGGGACCCCTTTGCATTCGTGCAGTTCTGCGAACGCGCCCGGGAGCAGCCGGCTTCGGTGCAGGAGAAGGCAGCGATGGAGATACAGCGGGCCGAGTGGCAGCTTCTCTTTGACTACAGCGCGAGGCCGCAATGAAGCTTCGCCATCTTATCTGGATCGTGGTGCTGGCCGCGGTCGCGAGCGGTATCTGGTATGCGGTCACGCTGCGCAATCAACCGCCGGAGCTGGCGTTCGCGCGCGTAGTGCGCGAGCCCATCGCGAGTTCAGTGCCGACCAACGGAAAGATCGAACCCATCGAGTGGGCCGAAGCGCGGGCGGAGCGCGCGGGCCCAGTGCAGAGCATCTTGGTACAACGCGGTACGCACGTGGCGCAGGGATCGGCGCTGGTAGAACTGGATTCGGGAGAGGCGCGAGCGGAGCTGGCGGCGGCGCAGGCGCGCGTGAGTCAAGCGCGGGCGGACTTGGAAGTGATCGAGAAGGGCGGCCGGGCGGCAGATTTGAGCACCATCTCCGGAGAATTGGAGCGCGTGAAGCTGGAGCTGGCGGTGGCGCAGAAAGAATACGACACCTTGGTCCGGTTACAATCCAAGCAGGCGGCGACAGGATACGAGGTTTCGCAAGCGAAAGACCGAGTGGATAGGGCACAAGCGCAGATGCGGGCACTCGAACAGCGCCGCGGGGTATTGGTGGTTCCGCAAGACCGGTCGGCCGCAGAAGCGCGTTTGCGGGACGCGGAATCCGCCGTGGTGCTGGCCGAAGAACGGATTCGTAAGAGCGTGATTCGTGCACCACTTGAGGGAACCATCTACCAGTTCGATTTGAAGCCGGGAGCCTACCTGAACGCGGGAGATCTGGTGGCGGCTATCGGACAACTGGATCGCGTCCGAGTCAAGGTGTTCGTCGACGAGCCGGATTTGGGACGCGTGGAGCCCGGCAAGCCGGTCGTGATCACATGGGATGCAGTGCCGGGGCGGCAATGGAAGGGCGTGGTGGATAAGACTCCGACGCAGATCGTGGCGCTAGGCACGCGGCAGGTGGGCGAAGTGTTGTGCGTGATAGACAATCCGAACAACGAGCTGCTGCCGGGGACCAACGTCAATGTCGAGATCAGCTCGGAGCAGGCGGCTAGCGCGCTCACCATCCCCAAGGAAGCCGTGCGGCGCGAGCTGGGGCAGGCGGGAGTGTTCGCGCTCGCGGGAAACACGCTCGTCTGGAAGAAGATCACGCTGGGTGTTGCTAATACCACGCGCACGCAGATCGATGGTCTGAGCGAAAACGATGCGGTGGCCCTGCCGTCGGACAAGCCGCTCAAGGACGGGATGGTTGTGATCCCGCGTTTCCAGTAAGCAGTTTTTCGACGTGCTTGGCCAGCACATCCACTTCAATGTTCAGGCGCGAACCCGGCTTGGCTTGGCCTAGCGACGTGTGCATATAAGTGTGAGGGATGATTGTTACGCCGACGATTGGTCCCGGATCGAGCGTCGCGATGGTGAGGCTGATGCCGTCGATGGCAATCGACCCTTTGTGGACCATGTAACGGTCCAGGCCCTGCGGAACACCAAGCTTGAGCCACCAGTTACCATCACCGAGTTCTTCGAGGGCGATCAATTCTCCAGTAGCGTCTATATGCCCCTGGACGATGTGGCCGGAGAGGCGCGTGGCCGGCGTGACGGGGCGTTCCAGGTTCACGGGAGAGCCGGCGCGAAGGTCGCCCAGATTGGTTCGTGAGAGAGTTTCGGGCGCGAGGTCCGCGGCGAAAGAATGCGGCGTGAGCGCCAGTGCCGTGAGGCAGACTCCATTGACGGCGATGCTCGAACCTTCGGTTGCGTCGGAGAGAACGGTCTTGCACTCGATCACCAGGCGCGCGCCGGCCGAGCGCGCTTCCAGCGATGCAACCTTGCCGAGCTCTTCAATAATTCCAGTAAACATAGTCAGACGGAGACGGATTTATCGAGCCAAGCCTCGACGGCGAACTCGTTGGATGTGATCTGGTGCAACTTGACGTCATGGAATTGGATGGCGTCGGCGCGGCGTCGGCGTCCCGTGCCGCCAGCGACCGGCAAAGACTGCGTACCGCCCAGAATCTTCGGCGCGTAGTAGAAGAAAATCTTGTCGGCTATGCCGGATTCAAGCGCGGTCCAGTTGACGCGGCTGCCCGCTTCAATCATGAGCGACAGATATTTTTCGCGCGCCAGCCAGGTCACCACGGCGTCCAAGTCCACGCGGCCGTCGGCACGCTCCAGAACCTCGACACGCACGCCTTTCGATTCGAGGCGCTTGCGGCGCTCCGGCGACGCCGCCGACGTGGTGACGACCAGGACGTCTTCTCGGCAGGATGCGACCATTTTCGATTCCACGGGAATGCGAAGCAGCGAATCCAGAACAATCCGCAGGAGTGGACGGCTGCGCTCCTGTTCGGTGCGGTCGGTGAGCAGGCAGTCGTCGGCCAGCACAGTGCCGATGCCGGTGAGGATGGCGTCGGAGCGATGGCGTAGGGTTTGGACATGCGCACGAGCCGTCTCGCTGGTGATCCAGCCTTCGTTGTCATCGGGCGCGCCGATGCGGCCGTCGAGCGTCACCGCTGCTTTAAGGACGACCAGGGGCCGTCCCGTCCGCATGTAGTGGACGAAAGCCTCGTTAAGTTGAGTGGCGCGCGCAGTGGAGGCGGAATCGATTTCAACCTCGATGCCCGCGCTCTTGAGCAGACGAAATCCCGATCCGCTCACTTGCGGGTTAGGGTCCTGCATGGCGGCGACTACTTTTTTGATCCCAGCCGCGACGATTGCGCTGGCGCAGGGTGGAGTACGGCCCTGATGGGAGCATGGTTCAAGAGAGAGATAGAGCGTCGCTCCTTTCGCACGCTCTCCAGCTTCCTCGATAGCGAGTACTTCGGCGTGCTTCACGCCGGACCAAGTATGGAAGCCGCGCCCGACAACCGCGCCATCGCGCACGATCACAGCGCCCACGGCCGGATTCGGACTCACCCGGCCAAGGCCCTGGGCGGCAAGATCGAGTGCCTCTTCGAGATAGCGAGTCAATCAAACAATGATGCCACGAACTGCGCGGGATCGAAGGGAAGCAGGTCGTCGATCTGCTCGCCGACGCCCACGTAGCGAATGGGCAGGTTCAGATCGCGCGAGATGGCGACCACGACACCGCCTTTCGCGGTGCCATCCAGCTTGGTGAGGATGATGCCGGTGACGGCGCTGGTCTCCGTGAACTTGCGCGCCTGCTCCAGACCGTTTTGTCCGGTGGTGGCTTCGATCACCAGGAGTACTTCATGCGGGGCTTCCGGGATAACGCGCGATACCGTACGGCGCATCTTTTCGAGCTCCGCCATCAGGTTGGCTTTGGTATGCAGGCGTCCGGCGGTATCGATGATCACGTAGTCGACTTTGCGCGCCTTGGCGGCTTGCACGGCGTCGAAGGCGACGGCACTGGGGTCGGCTCCAGCCTGCTGTTTGATGAGATCGGCTCCGGTGCGCTGCGCCCAAACCTCAAGCTGCTCGATGGCGGCGGCGCGAAAGGTGTCAGCGGCGCACAGCAGAACGCTGCGTCCTTCGGATTGCAGACGCCGCGTAAGCTTGCCGATGGATGTGGTCTTCCCCGCTCCGTTCACGCCGACCACGAAAATCACGGCAGGAGGGTGCGTGACTTGCGGCAGCGGGCGCTCTGTGGCTTCCAGAATTTCGAGCAGGTGTTCGCGGATGAGGCTCTTGATTTCGGTGATGTCGCCAAGTTGATGGCGCTCGACGCGCTGGCGGATGCGCTCCAGGATTTCGGCAGTGGTATTCGCGCCAATGTCGGCGGTGATGAGCGCGTACTCCAGCTCTTCGAGGACGTCGGCGTCGATCTCCTTGCGGCCGCTGACGGCGTCTTCAAGCTTCTCCATCAACCCGGAGCGGGTTTTCTGGATGCCTGCTTTGAGGCGGTCGAGAAGACTTCCTCCCTCAGGCGTGGGCGAGTCAGAAGGAGGTGTACCGAAGAGAGTTTGGATGGCCATGAAGGACTGACCATCCCAGTTTAGCGCGGCTAAAGGCGCTAGCCCATGCTGCCTTCGTCGGCAGAGGGCCCATAGATTGAGGGCACAGGCACATTGTTGAGACGTAAGTAAACCGATAACTGCCCGCGATGGTGGATCACGTGGTTCATCACAAAGCTGCGGACCACGGCAATCTTCGGCAGAGTCATCAACGTCACATCGCCGCGCTTGAGCGACCAGCTTTTCATGAAGGTCTCGTCGCTGGCTCCGGCAATAGCGCCTCGGGCCAAAACCACATTCTTGTCAAATGCCGCGACCAATTCCGCACTTGAAGCGGCTTGAAATGGTTTGAAACCGCCGGCCAGATCTATGGAGTCCTGCGCAATGCCGACGACGGCCCAGGTGGGCATGTCGGCGATGTGAGACGCCAAGGCTCCCATAGTCATGGACCGATCATGCGGCTTGTAGTTAAATTTGTCGTCCGGAACACGCTCGATCACTTTCCGGGTGGTAGCCATCTCGTGATCGAACTCCGGCAGCACTGCGTCTTTGATTGCCATTTACATGTTCCCTTCGTCGGCGGAAGGACCGTAGATCGAAGGCACGGGCGTATCCGTAAGGCGCAAGTAGACAGAGAGTTGCCCGCGATGATGAATCAAATGGTTCATCATCACCGTGCGCAGAACTCCGGCTTTGGGCATGGTCACGATCGGCTTGCCGTCCATCATCAAAGACCAGGATTTGGCGAGACTCTCGTCGCTCGATCCTGCGATCGCAGCGCGGGCGCTGGCGGCGCCTTTATCGAAAGCATCCAGCAACTGCTGGCGATTTGGGACATCGATCACCGCGTATTCGCCCTTTGCAAAATCCATACTGTCGGATTTGGCGATCGATGTCGCGAACTGCGTCGCCTCGGCCACATGGCAGGCAAGCCGGCCCAGCTTCATGGATTTCTCGTGAGGGGCCCAATCCCACTTGTCTTCGGGAACGCGCTCCAGAAGCTTACGGGTAGTGCCGATCTCGTGGTCGAACTCGGGAAGAAGTGCGTCGCTGATGTTCATATACGGGATCATTGTACCCTTTAGCGCGGCGATTCAGGGCACTGCGGTAAAATGAGGGCATCCGTGGAAAATATTGGGCGCTACCGGATCATCGGGGAGTTGGGTCGTGGCGCCATGGGCGTAGTGTACAAAGCCCAGGACCCCGCCATTGGGCGCATGGTGGCGGTAAAGAGCATTAAGCTGGGCGAGCTCACCGATGAGGCTGAACGCGAACGAATGCGCGAGCGCCTGTTCCGCGAGGCCCAATCCGCTGGAATACTTTCGCATCCGGGGATCGTAACGATTTACGACATCGCCGAGGAAGACGGGCTGGCGTACATCTTCATGGAACTTGTCAACGGCCCGCCGCTCGACAAGATGCTGAAATCGGAGCAGACTCCCGATAAAGAGACGCTGCTCAGTATCCTGCGCCAGGTGGCGGCGGCGCTGGACTATGCGCACAAGAAGGGGATTGTCCACCGCGACATCAAGCCGGCCAACATCATGGTGCACGAGGATGGCACGGCGAAGGTCACCGATTTCGGCGTGGCCAAAATCGTGTCGCAGCAAATGACGCAGGCGGGCACCATCATGGGGACGCCGAGCTATATGTCGCCTGAGCAGGTCCAGGGCGGTGCTATTTCGGGGCGCGCTGATCAATTCTCGCTGGCCGTGATCGCCTATGAAGTGCTGACTGGCGAGAAGCCCTTCATCGCGGACTCGCTGCCGACGCTCATGTTCAAGATTGTGCGCGAGGAGCCCGCGCCGCCGCAACGATTGAACGCAACGCTATCCGCCGAAGTGGAAACAGTCATGCGCCGGGCGCTTGCGAAAAATCCTGCCGATCGCTTCGTTTCCTGCGTGGACTTTGTGAACGCGCTCGCCATGGCCTGCAATGGATCCGGCAACTGGGTTCCGCTGCCACGGGGCGCCACCCACAACATGCCCACCGCGGGATCGGAAACCGGACTGGGCGGGACACTCTCAGAGACTGTCGCGGAGAATCTGGCGGAGACCATGGCGGCTCCTCCCAAGGTGCAGGAAAAGCGCGTGCTGCCTCCCACGGAAGAAATGCGGCTGCCCCGGCGGCAACCGTCGCCGGCTCGTCAGCCAGCAGCGAAGGCGCCAGAGCCGCCACCTCCGGTTACACCTGCCCCGGTAACGCCATCGGTGCCCTTAGCCGCCGCACGCTCTCTGGATATTCAGCCGCCGCCCCCCGCGAGCAAGACGGGCCGGAACATCGTGGTTGGAGTGTTGGCCGCTGCGTCGGTGATTGGTTTAGCGCTGTACGTTCTTTGGCCCAAGCTGCAACCCGCGCCCGCCCCAGTGCCCGTAGCTGTGGAATCTCCAACGCCCGCGCCCCCGGTGGAAACTCCTGCAGCGCCGGCGCCGGTAGTTACAACTGTCACGGCACCTGTCACGACGCCAGTTGCCGCGGCCCCAAACATTCCACCGCCGCCGAAAGCTCCGCCGAGCCCGACGGAGGCCGCGTTTAAACTCACTACGACGCCCACCGGTGCGGAAGCGATGTTCGATGGGAACGCGAGCTTGAGCTGCACTACTCCGTGCGATCTGAGTCTGCCTCTGGGCCGCCACACGCTGGTCGTGAAGAATCAGGGTTACCGCGAGGCACAACGGGTGTTCACATTGCCCAACGACCCCGGGCTCATCATAAACCTGGAACCGACCTCGGGAATGCTCAGCCTGGTGACCACTCCGGCTGGACTCACCGTGATGATCGACGGCCAGGAGCAGGCGCGCAGGACTCCGGCAAACTTCTCGCTTTCGGTGGGCGACCATCGCGTGCAGGTCTTGCGCGGCTCCGAAAAGCAGGAGTTCACAGCAACGATTCGCGATGGCGTGGTCAGCCAGAAAAATATAGACTGGGGCCAGTAGGCTATTCGTGAACTGAGGTATCGAGGAAGGCGCGCAGGCGGTGGCTGCGCGATGGATGGCGCAGCTTGCGCAGCGCTTTGGCCTCGATCTGGCGGATGCGCTCGCGGGTAACCGCGAAGTGCTGGCCGACTTCTTCGAGCGTATGCTCACTGCCATCCTGCAAGCCGAAGCGCATTTTCACGATCTTCTCTTCGCGCGGGCTGAGGGTCTTGAGGACTTCGGCCGTCTGTTCACGCAAGTTCAGGTTGATGACGGCTTCGGAAGGCGACACCACGCGGCGGTCGATGATGAAATCGCCGAGATGCGATTCTTCTTCCTCACCGACAGGAGTTTCAAGCGAGATCGGCTCCTGCGCGATGCGGAGAACCTTGCGCACCTTGCCTACGGGCAGATCCATCTTGAGGGCCAGCTCTTCGGTAGTAGGTTCGCGGCCTAAATCCTGCTGCAACTGCCGCTGCATACGCACCAGCTTGTTGATGGTTTCGATCATATGCACCGGGATGCGAATGGTGCGGGCTTGATCCGCGATGGCGCGGGTGATGGCCTGGCGGACCCACCAGGTGGCATATGTGGAGAACTTATAGCCACGCAGGTAATCGAACTTATCGACGGCCTTCATAAGGCCGATGTTGCCTTCCTGAATGAGATCCAGGAACTGGAGTCCGCGATTGGTGTAGCGTTTGGCGATAGAGACCACAAGGCGGAGGTTAGCTTCGATCAATTGCTTCTTGGCGGTCTCGGCTTCCTGTTCACCGCGCTCGACGATTTGCAAAGTGCGCCGGAGTTCGGTGGCGGTGGCGCCCGATTCCTCTTCCAATTGCTGGATACGCTGACTGAGTTGCTTGAGCTCTTTGCGCAGAGCGCTGGATGCGCCGTTAGCAGGCGCTTCCAACTTACGCTGAAGACGCGCGATTTCGCGCTCGATAGGCCGCAGTTGTTCGACGACGGCGCGCAGGTTCCGGGCTAGCGAGCGGCGCGTAGAGGAAGTAAATTGAATACCGCGAATCAGGCGCGAGATGACCACCAGCGTGCGGGCCAGACCCCAGCGCAGCGTGCGGTGCATTTTAGGCTTCATACCGCGGGAGATAGCTTGCAACTTCTGGCGGAATTGTTGCGCTTTGCGGTAGTTCTTGTCGATCTCGGCGATAACGCCGAGCAGTTCTTCCGCGCGCTCCGGAAGGGTTTCGTCCGGCACGATCAGGTCTGGCATCACGACCATATCGCGGATCAATGCGGGATCTTCACGCAACAGCTCCGGCATCGCCAGAATTTCTCGAATCACTAGCGCCGAACGGGAGATTGCTTTGCGCACCGCTGCCTGGCCGCGCTCGATGCGTTTGGCCAGCTCAATTTCGCCTTCGCGAGTGAGCAAAGGCACTGACCCCATCTCGCGCAAATACATGCGCACCGGGTCATTGGTCTTGTCGTTGATTTCCTGGACGAGGTCGAGTTCGCTGGGTTCTTCGGCCTCTTCAACCTTCTTATCGAACTCCAGTTTGGGTTCTTCGAGGATCTCGACGCCGGCGGTGTCGAGTTCGGTCAGCAGATCGTCGAGCTCGCGGCCGCCCGGATAATCCTCCGCCAGCAGATCATTGACTTCGTCATACAGCACGTAGCCCTTCTGCTTGCCCGCGCTCATGAGCTGCTTCATTCGGCCGAATTTATCGCTGGCTGCCACGCTACCTCAACGACCCCATCTCACTTCGCGAATCCACTTTTAGGAACTCACGCCACCCAGTCGCCACTAGTGTACAACACTGCTCTACCGCGCTATTCATTCGACGATGTCACCCTGCGCGCTTGACTTCTTCTTCCACGCGTTGTAATTCCGCAGTCCAGTGGAGTGCTTCCTCGGAGCGGCCGTCACGCGAAGCCGCCTTTACGCGGGCCCGCAATTCATCGAGCTGCCCCCGCTGGAAGTTGGCGCTTAGCCGTTTCAGGCAGGCCTCTGCTTGTGCCAAACACTCAGCATCGTCTCCTATCTCATCGGCAGAGGCGATGTCATGCAGTAGGGTTCTCCCGGCCTCGCTCAGACGGGCATCGAGAGCCGCAAAACTCACTGTCCCGGCCTCCGCCATCTGGCGAAAAGCGTCTATTACTTCGTGGCTTACGAAGCCTGCTGTCATCTCCGGGGGAAGCTGCGGCAGGATCTGCTGGCGCGTCTCTTCGCTCGACAGTAGCGTATTCAATAAGATCCGTTCCAATGCTGGAATTTGGACGCGAGGGGCGGGCCGCGGCGCAGCCACCTGGCCCGGCGCGTGCCGTTCCATTGCAGCCTTCTTGAACTGGTCAAGCACCAGTCCGGGCTCCACTCCCAGGTAGCCCGCCAAGTCGCTGGCGACGGCGGCGCGCTCGAGCTTATCGGAAATCTTTTGCACCGCGGGCAGCAGAAATTTGAACGCATCCATGCGTCCATCGGCGCCCCGCATATCGAATTTGGTGCGCGCGCGATCCGCCAGCCAATGGAAGTAACTACTGGCGGCATCGAGTTGGGAGCGATAGGCGTCCGCGCCGAACTGCTTGACGTATTCATAGGGGTCCAGCTTCGCGTGATTCGCATCGCCCGAGCC
>CAZDGT010000041.1:0-5757 GCA_964504905.1 uncultured Bordetella sp.
AGGCGGTAGAACTGCCCCGGCTGGAACGCGCGCGCGGCCATTGGCGCCTCCACGATGACTTCCACTATGTTGTGGGTCAGGCGGACGACTTCGCGCACTCTCGCGCGCAACTCGCCATTCAGCTTGTCCAGCAGAGCGGCCGGCTTGGGCCCAGCGGGAGGGCGGCGCGCGAGCAGGCGCGACACTACCGGATGCCCCTGCTTGGCGCTGGCCATAGCCTTGACGACGTTGCCCGCGAAAGATGGATGCAGATCGCCGAAGAAACTGATGCCGCGGCCATCCGGGCGAATCGACATGAGCACCGAGACCTTTGATGGTTTGGCGAGACGTTCCGGCTTCACCGGCTGGCCGTCCTCATCCACCGCCTGGAACCACTTGCCGTCCAGGAACACGTTGGAGGCATCCTCGCGCGCCAATACAGTGTTGGGTTGCGTTCCGGCGGCGACCAGGATCGATCGCGCGGGCATGCGCACCCGTTCACCAGCTTGTGTCTTTACCCAGACCCACAGCGCGGCGGCATGTCCGTATTCGTCGACTTCCACTTCATCGGGAGTCACGCTCTCGGCGAAACGCACGCCCTCTTCGAGCGCCTTGGCGACTTCCTCATGGTTGAGGGTATAGCTGGGCGCGTCGATCATACGACGCCGGTAAGCTATCGTCACGCCTCCCCAGGAATTCAGCAGAGCGATTAGATTGGGATCGCGGCCTTCGTGCGCGGCGCGGTTGCATTCGGCGCGAATCGCCAGTCCGTGAGCCAGAAATTCGTTGGCAATTGCAGCTTCTTCCGAAGTCCAGCTCGCACGCACAGCACTTTCGCCTTTTTCAGCGGCGAGCGCTTCATAGCGTTCCAGGAATTTATCTACCTGCACCACGTAATACGCCATCGATTCGGTGGCGGTGTCGATGGCCGTCAAGCCGCCGCCAATCACCACGATGGGCATACGCAGTTGCAGGTTCGCCAGCGAATTGGATTTCGCCGCGCCAGTGAGCTGCAGGGCCATTAGGAAGTCGGATGCCTGACGGACCCCGCGGGCGAGACCATTCTTCATCGGGATAACCGTGGGCTTGCCAGCGCCCGCGCACAGCGCGACGTGATCGAAGCCCAGCGCGAATGCGTCTTCGACGGTCAGAGTGCCGCCAAAACGTACGCCGCCGAACATGCGGAACTCTTCGCGGCGTTCCAAAAGCAGACGGATGATCTTGAGGAAATTCTTGTTCCAGCGGACGGTGATGCCGTATTCGGCCACGCCTCCAAAGCCCGCCATCACGCGGTCATCGAGCGATTCATAGAGATCGTTCACATCGCGAATCGGGCGGAACGGGACGCGCTCGCCGAGCGGCGTGACGCCGGAGATCGATTCGGGCAGGGGCTCGAGTTTCAGTCCATCGACTGCCGCGACAACGTGGCCGTCGTTCATCAAATGGTGCGAAAGCGTGAAACCCGAAGGACCGAGTCCCACCACCAGAACCTTGTAGCCCGTGGCGGCCTTCGGAAGCGGCCGCACAAAGTTCAGCGGGTTCCAGCGCGTGAGCAAGCTGTAGATCTCGAAGCCCCACGGCAGTTCCAGAACATCTTTGAGGGTGCGTGTTTCCACCTGTGGAATGTCCACCGGTTCCTGCTTCTGGAACACGCAGGCCTTCATGCAGTCATTGCAAATGCGGTGGCCGGTGCCGGCAATCATGGGATTGTCGATGGTGGCGATCGCCAAAGCCCCGATGGAATTGCCTTCCTGCTTCACCAGGTTCATCTCGGAGATCTTCTCGTCGAGCGGGCACCCGGCGAGCGTAATGCCGAAGACCGTCGATTTGAACGTCCCGTCTTTGTCTTTCAGACCGGTAGAGCAGCTATCCTTGCCCTGGTTATGGCATTTGATGCAGTAGTGCGCCTGATCCAGCGCACCCGTCAGGTTCATGCCCGCGTCGGTCAGCTTGAAGCCTTCGCGATGGCGCCAGTGGCGCTCAGGCAGCGCCATTTCCGCGATGCCATTTACCTGCAGGGTCTCCACCGGAACCAGGTGTTCCATGTCGAGCTTATGCGGAACCTTAAACAAAACACCGTGCTCGTGTCTGTGGCGCCCTGCGGGGGAAAGCGCGGCCCACGCGGCGTATTGCTGCGCGGACACGAGTTGCTGGGGATGGTCTGCTTCGGCTTCGAGCCAGCGCGAAACATGCTCCACGAAACTCTGTTCGGTGAGAGGCTCTCCGAAGAGCGATTCCAGTTCAGCCGCCAGCGCTCCGCCATGAATCAGCGCGGCCTTCTCTGCCGTCATTCCACTGATGGCTTTCTTCTGGATAAATTTGCGCTTCAACGCATAGAGCGGAGCCAGCGCGTCATGCTTCCCCTGCAACGCACGAACCTCTGCAGCGATGCCGAATAGCTCGCCGATGAAATCTTCTAGATGCGGTGCGAGCGCGATCATCAGTTCGGATTGCTGCTTACGCGCGAGCGCGGCGGGATCCTTGCGCGCCGCCATCATCTTTTGCACTAGCGCTGCATCAGCGGCTTGCAGGCTGTGCGCAAATGCAGCGTCCAACCGGACCAGACCTTCGCGGCTATACAGGTCTTCAAAACGGAATCCAAACGCAAGATGGAGTTGATCGTGAGTGTTGTGCATCAAGTGAACGTTGGGTGCGGGGTGCCCGGAGGTTAACCGATATTATCTCACGCCGCCGCCTAAAGCAGCGAGAAATCCATTGAAATGCCAGGTTTTGGGCGGGAAATGCAATCTGCCGCCTGTGAAATGGACAGCGGCTTACTTCAGCCCGGCCTGCCCCAGGAAAGAAGCAGCGACATCTTTCGCCTGCAGATGGCCAAGGTCCACCAGAGCGTCCAGCTGCCGCATCTTGTCGGTAGTGAACTTGCCGGAGAGTTCCTCCAGCGCCGCCCGAACTCCGGGCTGCGTTTCCAACAGATTTTGCTGCACCAGCAGGCAGCCTTGTTTGGGCACGAAGACGTTGCGGTCATCGCGCAGAGTCTTTACGGTTCGCTCCGTGAGAACCCCATCCGTGGCGCGGACGACGATCATGGTCAGCGCCGTTTGTTCCAGCGCACTGAACAGCAGATCGCCGCCCATGCTGCGAGGGGCGGCCTTCATCGGCAGCTTATATTGTGTAAGCGCCACCATGCCGTCGGTGAGCTGCTGAAATTCAGGACTGGCGCCCAATATCCATCCATCGCTTGCCGCCGCCGCTTCGCTGAGCGTCGAAACCTTGGCGGCGCGCGGGTCGGCGAGCCGAATTACCGCCACGAAGGAATTGTCCATGCCCAGTGGATTCAGGAGATCCGCTTGCGCCACACGCTTCATCTCGCCCTTGGCCCGCTCGAAAATCAGAGATGCGTCCGCCGCGGGCTGCTCCTTCAGAATCTCAGTCACGATGGACCCTGCGTACTCGGGATAAAGGTCGATTTCCCTGTTCTGCAGCGCCTGATACGCGCTGAGAGTACCGCCTATATTAGGACGCCGGTCCACTTTTCGCCCGAGACGATGCTCCAGATGCTGGGATACAATTTCAGCCAAAAGCATCTGCTCGGTGGAACTCATCGATCCGACGACGATGGTTTTCGGGGAGTTGCCGCATCCCACCGCCAGCAGAGCAGGCACTACCAGGGCTGTTATGAGGTAGTTCCGCGCTCTGGGTGGAAGCATGTGGCCAGCCTCCAGCATAACTCGAAGGTCGCGAAGCGCGCCGCTTTGATATCCTTAGAAACTGTTCGCTGCTATGGTGAGCAGCTAGGAGTTCATGTCGTTTCAAATTCGTCCCTTGCGAGAAATTCTGGTGGTGCCGGGTCTGCCGCCGACGCTGCGGCGCCTGCCGGAATTAGGTTTGAATCTGCTGTGGTGCTGGAACCACTCGGTACGTGCGGTCTTCCGGCGCCTGGACCCGGTGGCCTGGAAGGCCAGCAACCATAATCCCGTAGTGCTATTGGGGCGCGTGGAACAAGCAGCGCTCGAACGCGCGGCCGCCGATCCCCGCTATCTCACTCTCTACAAGCGCGCCTGCGAGATCCTGGACACTTATCTCGCCGCCAGCGCGCCTTCGGCCATGCAGGTGGCGTATTTTTCGATGGAATACGGACTGCTGGACTGCCTGCCTATTTATTCCGGGGGCTTGGGCGTGCTCTCCGGCGACCATCTGAAGGCTTCGAGCGACGCGCTGTTACCCCTGGTAGGCGTGGGGCTGCTGTATCAGAACGGCTATTTGCAGCAGAAACTGGACCCGGACGGCTGGCAACAGGAACGCACTCCGGTTAACGATTTCTACTCGCTGCCGATCACGCCCATGGCGCGCCCGGAGGGTGGCGACCTGCGGGTCAGTGTTGAACTGGCGGGGATCGAAGTTTTTCTGAAAATCTGGCGTATCGACGTGGGCCGAGTGAAGCTATATTTGCTGGATAGCAACATCCCGCAAAACGCTTCGGCGGAGCACCGCGAGATCACCAATCAGCTGTACGGGGGCGACGATCGTAAGCGCATTCAGCAGGAGATCGTTCTTGGCATCGGGGGGCTGCGCGCACTTAAAGCCTTGGGCTTGAACCCCACTGTCTTTCACATGAACGAGGGACATTCGGCGTTTCTGGCGATCGAGCGTATTCGCGTCCTTATGGCAGACCACGGCCTGACTTTCGAGGAAGCTCTGCACGCGTCGCGCGCCAGCAACGTCTTCACCACGCACACCTCGGTGCCAGCGGGTCTTGACCGCTTCGATGTGGGCCTGATCCGGGAACATTTTGAACCCTACTGCCAGAAGGCGGGCATCCCGCTCGATTCCTTCCTGGCGCTGGGTCGCGCCGCGGGCGCCGAGCCGCAGGAACCGTTCTCTATGGCGGTATGCGCCATGCAGACGTCGGCGTTTCGCAACGCGGTCAGCCGGCTGCATCGCCAGGTCTCGCAGGAAATGTGGGAGCACCTCTGGCCCAGCTTGCCGGTCTGGGAAGTCCCGATCGCCGCCATCACCAACGGCGTTCACTTGACCTCGTGGATCAATGGCGACTTGGCAAATCTCTACGATCAACACCTGCAACCCGACTGGCGGGAGGGCCATAACGAGCCGGAAACCTGGCGGCAGACCGGCGACATTCCGGCCAGCGAAGTGTGGGAAGCCCACCGCCGCCGCAAGCGCCGCCTCGTGGCTTTCATTCGCGACCGTGCAGTGGCGAGCGCCATGGCACGCAACGCTCCGGCGCCGGTGGTGGAGCGGGCGCGTGAAGTTCTGGACCCCGCTGTATTGACCATTGGATTTGCCCGGCGCTTCGCCACGTATAAACGCGCCATGCTGGTGTTCCGGGACCTCCCCCGGCTCAAGCGCATTCTCACCAATCCGGACAGGCCAGTGCAGATTGTAATTTCCGGAAAGGCGCATCCTAAGGACATTCCCGGGAAAACTTTGATCCGCGAGATCGTGCAGCTATCCCGCGATCCGGATCTCGCGGGCCGCGTGGTTTTCGTCGAAGACTATGGCATCGAGGTGGCAGGAGAGATGGTGCAGGGCGTCGACCTGTGGCTGAACACCCCGCGCCGCGGCGAAGAGGCTTGCGGCACCAGCGGAATGAAAGCGGGCATCAACGGCGTGTTGAATCTGAGTATTTTGGATGGCTGGTTCGATGAGGCCGCCGAAGACTCCGGGGGCTGGGCCATTGGGAACCGCGATCCCTACACTCCAGATCGGGACGACGCGCACGCCGCCTCCATCTACTCCATGCTGGAAAACGAAATCGTGCCGCTCTACTACGCCGATCGGGCCGAGGACGTCCCCGCC
>CAZDGT010000042.1:0-6378 GCA_964504905.1 uncultured Bordetella sp.
TGAACGGCACGGCCATCTCCAGGAATTTGCGCAACTTGGGCAACGCCCCGTCATCGTTCTTGCCGCGAGCGCACATGGCAAAGACGATGAAGTCGTCGGCAAAGCTCTGAGCAGGTCCAAAGCGATGGAGCGTGTTGGTCATGCAGTCACGCGCCCCAGCCCGATGTTGGTTTTCGCGCGCTCGGGATGATATCCGAGCTTTTCGAGGATGGGCGCAACTACTTTATCCTCGCCGTCGGCATCGCAACGCGCGCCTACTCCCAGCGCGACCACGGTGTCGATCTTCTTCTCGACGTCCCACACCAGCCGGATGATTTCTTCGGCGCGCTCCACTGGCACCTTAATTTCGATGATGGCGGAAAGGACCTTCTCATTCATGATGTCTTCGCGGATGGTACCGCTCGCGATATCGCTCATGAGCGATGAGACAGGATTGCGCTTCTCGAAGCTCACACCTGCCTTCGCGAGCGCCCAGCACATGGTTTGCAAATCGCGGAACCATACACCAACACCGGGACGCCCGAATTCGATGGTAAATCCAACTTCTCCCGTCTTCACGCGTCCGCTCACATCGTTGGTTTTCACTTCTTCCGTACCACGGCCATGTACACCGGTGGATTCGTGGGGCACGCGCGGGTCTGAAAACGCACGGCGCACAGTGCGCGGCCACACTAATTCATCGGGCGCGAAGGCAGCCGTAGGGCAGACATCGGGTTCGGGATCGAAGCGCAGGCGCAGGGTCTGGAACACCTTCCGTAGTGTCCGAACAAAAGTCGGGTTCAGGTGCTCCTGGCTCAGTCCGTTGTAGCATGCGTAGCATTCCACGCATTCCTTTGAGTTCACCGTCGCCCGACGCGTGGCGGGATCGATGTAAATCGCACCCACGGGGCAGACGTAGGTGCAGTTCCCGCAGGCGACGCACTTGCTCGGATCGATCTTCACTGCCTCATCCTCATCCGATGCGTTTGGTGGCGTCGATCTTCAGGTACAACAGCGCCGCGATTACGCACAGCGCACTCGTTAGGAAGAAAGGCGCGTTCCATCCGTAGCGCGTCGCCGCGTAGGTCACGACTGCCGCCGACATGGCGCCGCCCACGTTACCGAGCGTGTTCATCACCGCCGAAACCGAGCCCGCAAAATCGCCACCGATGTCGAGCGGAACCGCCCAGGAGATTCCCACGGTCCATTCCAAGCCGAAGAACGCCACACAGTAGAACGCGACCGATACCCTGGGATCTTGCGACAGCACGGCAGGGATTGTCGCCGCGGCCGAGAGCAGGAAGCCCGCGATGGCCACCCAGCGCCGCGCCAGATTCACATTGCTCGTCCGCCGCAGCACGTGATCGGAAAACCACCCGCCCGCCAGATCGCCCAGCGTCCCGGCAAATAGCGGAAGGCTAGCGTAAAGGCCCATCTTCGCCAGCGTCATACCGCGCGAATCGTGCAGATATGTGGGGAACCAATCGTTGTAAACGTTGAGATTGAAGTTGTAGCAGAAGTACATCACTGCCAGGACCCACAGATTGCTGTGCGAGAGAATCTTGCGCCAGGGAATATCGGTCGAACGCTTACGGCCCGAACCGATTAGCTCCCGCTCGGCGGCGTTCACGCTGCGATGCTCCTCTGGCGTATCGCGGTAATAGAAATACCACACGGCGGACCACAACACTCCCAGTAATCCGAAAACCAGGAAGGCCGCGCGCCAGCCGAATTTGGCCATGATAAACACCACGATGGGAGGCGTCAGCGCAGCGCCCAAGCGAGATCCGGCGTGGGTCACGCCCTGCGCGAAGCCCCGCTCGGTGGGCCGCATCCAGCGCGCGAGCGAACGCGTAGCGATGGGGAATGCGCCCGCCTCGCCCAGTCCAAAGAATACTTGGATGACCAGCATCGAAGCCGCGTTCCATGCGCGCCCGGTGAGCATTGTGAAAATGCTCCACCAGGTGACCACCAGCGTGAGCGCGCGGCGCGCGCCGAAGCGGTCGCCCAGCCAGCCGCCTGGAATTTGAAACAGCGCATAAGCGATGCGGAAACTGAAAGTGATCCATCCCATCATCACCAGCGAGATTCCAAGCTCATCGCGAATCACCGGACGCGCCACTGCCAAGATCTGGCGGTCCATGTAGGTGATCATGGAAGCCGCCACGGTCAGGCCAAGAACCACGTGGCGAACATGCGTGGGACGCTGCCCGGAAGGCGCACCGGATCCGGCTTCGTTCCGGGTCAGAGGATTGGGAGGCTGAACTGCCACAAAGGAGTGATCATACCATTCCTAGGAGCCGACCGCCGTTAGTCAAGCAAACTACGTATTAAAACTGCGGGGTGGACGGCAGTGGCATCCGCCAGATCCGCGACTTGGTGTCTGCAGGAAGTGCCGACGGCAACCAACGCCTCGCCCGATTTCATTGCCTTCACCGCGGGCAGAAGCTTGCGGTTCGCGATGGTCACGGAGACGTCATAATGATCTTTCGAATAGCCGAAGGACCCCGCCATGCCACAGCAGCCGGCGTCGAGATCGACCACCGTGCACGAGGGAATGCGTCCCAGCAACAACTTCGTGGCATCCAGCAATCCCATCGACTTTTGATGGCAGTGGCCATGCAACAGAAGTTTCGAGGGCCCTTTGCGGATCGGCAAATCGAGCGTAGCGGCGAATTCTTCCCATAGCAATACCGCACCTGCAACCGTGCGAGCTTTCTTTTGCTGCTCGCCTCGCAACAATGATGCCGCGTCTTCCTTCAAAACCGAAAGGCAACTGGGCTCACAGAACAAGATTTTATCGCCGCGCTCCGCGATGGGGAACAGACCTTCCACCAACTCCCCAACCTGCGCGCGAGCGTCGCTCAAAAGTCCCTTGGAGATCAGCGGCCGTCCGCAGCATCCCGGACGGACCACATCGACGCTGCACCCGCCGCGCTCCAGAACCTCAACCGCCGCGATACCGATTTCCGGGTCGTAGTGATTGGTAAAAGTGTCGTTGAAGAGCGTGATGCGGCGGCCTCCTGCTTGCGCTGAATGCTTAGCGGCCCACTGCCCGAACGTCTTGCGCCTCCACTCGGGGAGCTTACGGCGCGGGTCTAATCCAAGCAACTTCTTGTTCAACGCCGTGCCGGCCACCCAGTTGGAAATCGGAGCGAACGCACTGCCTAGTTTCGCCAGATTGGCGGTATTACCAAGCGCTTTTGCGTGCATCGGCGTCCCATGCCGGGAATAATAATCCGCCAGGAACTCACTCTTGTAGCGCGCCATGTCGACGCCCACCGGACACTCCGCTTTGCAGGCGCGGCACTCCAGGCATAAATCGAGAGCCTTGTAGACGCCTTCGTCACCGAGTCCCGCCTCGCCCTCGATTTGCCCGCTCATAGCTAGCCGCAGCACATTGGCACGGCCCCGCGTCGAATCCGATTCTTCCCGCGTCGCCATGTACGAAGGACACATGGTTCCCGAAAGCTTTTTGCGGCACGCGCCGACGCCGCTGCACATTTCGACAGCCCCGCCCAATCCGCCGTATTCCGAGTAATCGAACCAGGTGTTGGGATTCGGCGTCTTGTAGCCGCCGCCGAAGCGCAGATTCGACGTCATTGGCGGCGAATCCACAATCTTCCCGGGGTTGAAAATGCCGTGCGGATCGAAGGTCCGCTTCACTTCGCGGAATGCTTCATAAAGCGTGTCGCCAAACATCTGCCGCATGAAGGGACCGCGCACCAATCCGTCGCCGTGTTCGCCGGAAAGGGCGCCACCGAACTCAAGGACGAGCTTGGCGACATCGTTAGCGATGGCCTCGAACCGCCGTACGCCTTCCTCGGTTTTCATGTTGATCACGGGACGAACGTGCAAACAGCCTACCGATGCGTGCGCGTAGACTCCCGCAGTGGTGTTGTGCCCGCGAACGATCTCCAGAAATCGCCCAATGAACGGGCTCAATTTTTCAGGCGCCACCGCTGTGTCCTCGACGAACGAAATCGACTTTGCGTCTTCTTTCATTGCGGTCGAGAGGCCCAGCGCGGCTTCGCGCAAGCTCCAGACGCGGGCCTGCCCGGGAAGATCGGTCTCAGTGTGATAGTGATAGCCAAGCTTTCTCGCCCGAAGATCGGCTTCGAGCGCCTGCATTCGCGGCGGGAGATCCTCCTTTTGATCCGCGTACATTTCTACGCACAGCGTCGCACCCGGATCGCCCGAGACGTACGTATTGCGGATCCGATCCAGCACCGCGTTCTGGCGCGTGTGATCGAGAATGGACTTGTCCATTACCTCGACCGCTGACGGCTTGTGGCTAAGAATCACCGGCGACGCCGAAAGTGCCTCCAGCAGTTCCTCGAAGCCAATTACCATCACTGCTTTGGCTTTAGGCAGCGGAACCAGATTCACCTTCGCTTCCAGCACCACGCCCAGCGTGCCTTCGGACCCCACCATGATCCGCGCCAAATTCACCGGCTTGTTCTGGTCCGTGAATTCGTCCAGATTGTAGCCGCCGACCCGTCGCAATACTTTGGGATAGCGGCGGTCAATCTCCTCAGCATGTTCGCGCGCCAGATTCAGCACCTTGCGGTAGCAAGCTGCTTCGAATGTATCTCCCGTTGGCACTTCGGCACGCGGCATTTCACGAAACTGCACGATGCTGCCGTCGGATAGCAATACTGTCTGCTCCAAAACGTGATCGATGGTCTTGCCATAGAGCACGCTGCGCGCGCCGCAAGAATTGTTCGCCATCATCCCGCCGATGGTCGCGCGGCTAGCCGTGGAAATATCAGGCGCGAAGCGCATACCAAGAGGGGCCAGTTGCGCGTTCAGTTCATCCAGTACGATGCCGGGCTCGACGCGGGCCCAGCGTTGCTCGGCATTCACCTCCAGAAGGCGGTTGTAGTACTTCGACGTATCGACTTGGATTCCTTCGCCAATGGCTTGGCCCGCCTGGGACGTGCCGCCTCCCCGCATAGTGACGGAGCAGCGAAAGCGTCCGCAGATCTCGACGATGCGGATGATATCCTCGCGCGTCTTCGGGACGACAACGCCGAGCGGTCGAATCTTATATACGCTGGCGTCGGTGGAATATAGGGCGCGGGATACGGCGTCGAACCTTACTTCACCTTCCAATTTCTGCTGGAGCTCGCGTTCGAGCGCGCTTGCGTCAATACCGGGTTCTAACTGCACCAGACTCATGGCCTTAAAAGATTAACACGCGTGAATTGACTTTTTCGGCTCCGAAGCCTGTAATGAAAGATTGCCACAATGCTTAAACAAGAGATCCTAACCCCCGCCCTGCTGCTGGACCTGGATGCCTTTGAAGCCAACCTCGCTCGCATGATGGAACAAATCAAGCGTTCGGGTAAAGCACTGCGCCCCCATGCCAAGGCGCACAAGTGCGTCGAGATCGCGAAACGCCAGATCGCGGCAGGAGCTTGTGGGGTCTGTGTAGCAACGCTCGCCGAGGCCGAGCTAATGGCGCAGGCTGGCATCACGGGAATCCTGTTGACGTCACCCGTCGCCGATCCCGCCAAGATGGCCCGCGTCGTCGCCACCGGCGCGATGGTCGCGGTAGACCACGGGAAGCAAGTGGAGTGGTATCAGGACGCCGCCCGGACTGCCGGGAAGAAAATCGACGTGCTCATCGACCTCGACGTGGGCGACCACCGCACGGGAGCCGGCGCAGCGCAGGCGCTTGAGATTGGCGAGGCGGTGGATCGCGCCAGCCACTTGAATTTGCGCGGTGTTCAGGCTTACTCAATTCAGGGCTCGCACGTGTTGCCGGGCGACGAGGCGTCGCGCGTCTCCCGGGACGTGTACGCACAGACCGATGCCATCCGCGATGCGCTGGCGCGTAAGGGTATCGCTACCGACATCACGTCGGGTGGCAGCACTGGCACCTGGCAGGTCGACACGACGATTCCGGGATTGACCGAATTGCAGGCCGGATCCTTCGTGCTGATGGACATGGCTTACCGCCGCGCCGGCATCGACTTCCGCCAGGTGATCACCGTGCTTGGAACCGTGGTGAGCGCGAATCACGATGGATTCGTCTCGGTAGACGCCGGGACAAAATCCTTCTCGACAGACCGCGGCTACGGTCCAGAAGCACCTTCTGTGCCGGGCTCAAGCTACAAGTGGGGTGGCGACGAATTCGGGTACGTGAATGTGGAAGACCCTGCCAAGCGCCCTCGCCTGGGCGATAAGATCGAGTTCATCCCGCCGCATTGTGACCCAACGATGAATCTCTATACTATGCTCTACGCATGCCGCGGCGATCGTGTGGAAGCGGTGTGGCCGGTTAAGTCCCTGGCCGTCTGAACTTTACCGTCATACTTCGACAACTTCTTCAAACAGCTCAGTTCGCAAACGGATGCCGGCGCTCACAAGCTTCTCGTAGAACTTAGGCCGGAT
>CAZDGT010000043.1:0-1663 GCA_964504905.1 uncultured Bordetella sp.
TTAAGCGCCGTCCGGTCTATGCGCCATTATACAACTACGACCTGCGAATTGAGAATTGCCTGTATCTACAATTAGCAAGTGCGATTCCGGATAATGCCACCGTGCAGGTTTTGAATCCCGGCGGTTTGGTCTGGCCCGGAGGCTTGCAATTCACCACGGTGGCCGATCCTCTGCGTTTGAGCACCGCCATTCACGTAAACCAGGAGGGGTATGTCCCGTCATTCCCCAAAAAGGCTACAGTGGGATGTTACCTGGGGAGCCTGGGTGAGATGAACATCTCCGCCTCGCTGGGCTTTAAGATCGTGGACGCAAAGTCTGGCGCACAAGTCTACCAGGGCTCGCTGACTGCCCGGCCGGATGTGGGCTACCAATACTCCCCGGCGCCCTATCAAAAGGTGCTGGAGGCGGATTTCAGCAATTTTACCACGCCTGGCCAGTATCGGCTGGTGGTGCCGGGATTGGGTGCATCGTATTCGTTCATGATTGATGATGGTGTCGCGATGGCATTTACGCGCGCGTATGAAATGGGGCTCTATCATCAACGCTGCGGGACGAGCAACGCCCTGCCCTTCACGCGGTTCACCCACGACGCCTGCCACACCGCACCCGCCAGCGTGCCGATGCCGCAATCTTCGTTCGCCTTCACCTGGACGACAATTTCCAACTACGCCAACATTCTGAACCCTGATAATCCCGCGCAGACGGCGCCCAAACTCACCGGGGCTCCCGCGCAACTTTTTCCATTTCAACGGCAAGGAACGATTGACGTGTCCGGCGGGCATCACGACGCGGGCGACTACAGTAAATATACAATCAACAGCGCGAGCCTGGCTCATTATCTGATGTTCACCGCCGATTCGCTGCCAGGGGTGGCTTCGCTGGACAATCTGGGCATTCCGGAAAGCGGCGACGGGATACCCGACGTCCTGCAGGAGGCCAAATGGGAGGCGGATTATCTCGCCAAGATCCAGGACACGGACGGCGGATTCTTCTTCCTCGTATATCCCAAAAATCGCGAGTACGAGAGCAACGTGACGCCGGAGGATGGCGACCCGCAGGTCGTTTGGCCGAAAACGACTGCTGTGACCGCAGCGGCGGTAGCGGCGCTGGCGCAATGTTCCTCCTCTCCCTTGATGAAACAGTACTATCCCCAGGCGGCGGCAAATTATCTCAGCAAGGCGAAGCTGGGCTGGCAGTTCTTAACGAATGCCGTGGCGCGCTACGGCAAGAACGGCGCGTATCAGAAAATCACCCATTACGGCGACGACTTCGCCGACCAGGACGAACTGGCCTGGGCCGCGTGCGAAATGTATGTCGCCACGAGTCAGTCCGCTTATCAACAAACGCTGTTCCAATGGTTCCCCGATCCCACGGCGCCCGCGACATTTCGCTGGGGCTGGTGGCGCATGTCGGAGTGCTGGGGCAACGCGGTTCGCAGTTACGCGTTTGCGGCGCGCAGTGGACGCCTCGCCGCCAATCAACTCGATTCCGCGTATCTCGCGAAGTGCAACACCACGATCACCAACGCCGGGAATGACGCGCTCTTATGGTCGACGCAATGCGCCTATGGCAGCAGTTTTCCGCAACCGACCAAGGCGGTGCAAGGGGCGGGATGGTATTTTTCCTGCGCGCAGGCGTTTGATATCGCGGTCGCTCAACAGAT
>CAZDGT010000044.1:0-3921 GCA_964504905.1 uncultured Bordetella sp.
AAATCGGGCGGGTGGGGCGGGAGTTCGTCGAAGCGGGCATTCCCTGCGGAGTACGTTACGATCCTCCCAAGGAAGGCACGACCCCCACGGCGCCGTATGCCGAACTGTGGGTTCAAGACGAAAAGGACTTTTATCGGGCGGTGGTGCTCTTTCTGCGACTTGGCGCCGGCTCGCTGATTGGCGTGCAGAATTTCAGCCGAATGCAGAGCGGCATCAGGACCGAGTGTATCCCGGCGGCGGCGCAGAGTGCCCGGGCGGAGACGCAGTGGGTTGGTTGACCGTGCGCATGTAGTGAAAAAGGTACTGCTGCGCCAGGCCCGCGTGGGGTCCGAAATGGCTGCCGGCAAACTGTTGCAGGCGCTTCAGGCTGACGCGACGTCGGGGAAAGTAGAGAGACTGCAACGCCTTCACGATCCACACATCCACTGGAAATGCGGAAGGAAATCCGTAGGCAAACAGTAGAACGCAATCCGCGATCTTCCTTCCGACACCCGGCAGCTTCATCAGTTCTTCCCGCGCCGCCGTTACTTCCATCTGGGAAATTTCCCCGAGCCTAAGCCGCCCGTCCGAGATGGCCCGCGCTGTTCCCAGCAGATACGGAGCGCGGAATCCCATTTTGCACGCACGAAGATCCGCTTCCGTCAGGCGCGCAAGACGTTGCGCGCTCGGAAACATGAACGCAGGCGTATGCCCAGGGGCTGACGGCAGCGGCTCGCCGTAACGTTCGCATAGCAACGCAACAATCTGCCGAATCTGGACAATCTGTTTGGTGGAGGAGAGAATGAACGACGCCAGGCATTCCCACGGGTCCTGACGCAACAATCGCAGCCCAAGGCAGGCATTCACCGCGGCGCGCATCGGCGGGTCGTCGGGAAACGTTTTGACAATCGCGTCGAGGTCCAGCGTCAGCTGCAGGTAATCCGCGAGCCAGTCCCACTCCGCAACCGGCTCCGCAGTTTGGGCTGTGATCGAGTTTGAATCAGAGACCAGGCGGACCCAGCGGTTTCCCACAATGCCAACCCAGCTTTCTCCGTGTCGCTCCCAGCGGAAAGCCTGCCCGCTTGTAAGCGTGGCATGGAGATTATAATTCCTGACGGGAAAGGATTTGGAAAGGGACAGGCTAATAAACCACCAGGGAGCGCACCGGATAACCCTTCAGCTTGTCCCGCCCGGCGAGGAAGTTCAATTCGATGAGAAAGGCAATTTCGAGAATCTCCGCACCAAGTCGCTTCACGAGCGCGGCGGCGGCGGCGGCGGTTCCTCCCGTTGCAAGCAGATCGTCGATGAGCAGCACCCGGCTCCCTGGTTTTAGGGCGTCCACATGCACTGCCACAGTGGAGGTTCCATACTCCAGATCATAAGCCTGCTCATGTGTCTTGTACGGGAGCTTGCCCTTTTTGCGCACGGGGACAAAACCCGCTTCGAGCTTCACGGCCGCCGCGGCGGCGAAAATGAATCCACGGGCGTCGATGCCCACCACCGCATCAATGTCACCGGGCTTGAAGTTACTCGTCAGCAGTTCGATGCAGCCGGAGAACAATCGCGGGTCGGCCAGCACGGGGGTGATGTCCTTGAACTGGATGCCGGGTTTGGGGAAATCGGGGATATTGCGAATCGCCTGTTCGATTTCCGACGCGGTAGGGGAGGTTTGAATCATGCAATTAGCGTCCGTGGGATCAATCCCTTCGGGTGGTCTCCATCTTTTCAATCATTTTGCGCAGCTTGCGCAGAGCAATGTTCTGGATCTGGCGCACGCGCTCGCGGGTCACGCCAAATTTCTGCCCGACTTCTTCGAGGGTCTTTTGCGAGCCGCCGTCGAGCCCGAACCGCGCGCGCAGGATAGTCGCTTCGCGGGTGTCGAGCGTCTTGACCATTTCCTGCAACATGCGGGTGACAGTTTTTTCCTCGAGTTGCTCGTAGGGTGTATCCGCTGCCTCATCTTCGACGACTTCGGCGAAGTTGTTGGAATCCTCGTCGCCAATCGGAGCGTCGAGGGAGGCAGGCCGGACAGCGGCCATGCGCATCTGGGCCACGCGCGATGCGGTGATGCCCAGTTCCTCGCCCAATTCCTCGTCGGTCGGTTCGCGCCCCAACTCCTCCTGCAAACGCATGGAGGTGCGGCGCATTTTGGAAATCTTGTCCACCAGGTGGACGGGAAGGCGGATCGTCTTGGACTGGTTGGCGAGCGCGCGTTTGATGGACTGTTTGATCCACCACGAGCCGTAGGTCGAAAGTTTTCCGCCCTTGGCGGGATCGAACCGTTCGACCGCCTTCATCAGGCCGATGTTGCCTTCGCTGATCAAATCGAGCAGGGGAAGGCCAATGCCTTCGTAGTCGCGGGCGATCTTGACGACCAGCCGCAGGTTGGCCTTGATCATCTGCTCGCGGGCTTTTTTGTCGCCCTTCTTGATCTTCGCCGCGAGTTCAATCTCCTCGTCCGGTGTGAGTAGATTCACCTGGCCGATTTCGCGCAGGTAAAGTTTGATCGCGGTGTCGCCATCGTAGCTGGTGCGTTCACGCTCCCGCGGAGCTTCCTCGATCGCGGCTTCGATGATCGGGGGCTCGGCGAGCTCCGGCTTGATGGATAAAACCTCTTTCTCTTCCTTCTCCAGTTCGTCCGGGCTTGGCTCGCGTTCGCCGCGAGTCAGCGGTGTGGGCTTCTCCAGTGCTGGCTTGCGCGACCCCCGCCTGGGCTTCGCGGATGCGCGTGCGTGTGGCTTACGCCGTGCAGCCTTTTGTTTTTTGGTGTGGGCGACCATAGAACGGGTTGCAAATTTACGGGTTGAACCTGCCTTGGCAAACAAATAAAGCGACGAAGTGCCGGTTGCTCAAATCTCGAGCACCTTTTCGAACTTGGTGAGATTGCGCGGTCGGCTGCCGGTGACCAGCGCAACATCTTCCAGTCGGACACCGCCGATTTCGGGGTAGTAGAGGCCTGGTTCCACCGTGACGACCTGGCCAACGCGCAGGACACCCGCGGAGTTCACGCCGAGGCGCGGCGATTCGTGGATCTCCAGGCCCAGACCGTGGCCCGTGCCGTGGAAGAAACCTTGCATGCGGCCGCGGTGTCTGCCCGTGCGATAACCTTCCTGCTGGAAGATTTCCTGCACGGCGCGGTGCACCTCGGCCGTAGCCACGCCGGATCGAATCTTTTTAAACGCGACCTGCTGTCCCTTGTGGACCGTGGCATACAGCTTTCGCACCGCTTCGCTGGCGCGCCCGCGCACGACCGTGCGGGTAATGTCGCCGAAATAGCCGGTTTTCTGCGAACGGGGAAAGATGTCGAGGATGATCGGCTCATTCGCGCGCAGTGGACCGTAGCCCGGTTCGTGCGGATCACAGCCCTGCTTGCCGCCCGCCACGATTGTGTGACTGGCAACGCCATTAGCGCGGATGATCGCGGTGTCGATGACGGCGCGAAGTTTCTCTGACGTCAATGGCACGTCGTGGTACATCAGCCGGCGGTCTTTTGCGATGCGGCACGAATGCAACACCTGGATTGCCTCCGCCATGCCGACTTCCGCCATCATCAAGGCGGCGCTGATTTTTTTGACTTCCGAGGCCGATTTTTGTTCGCGCTCCGGGAAAAACGCGCCGGGGCGAGGCTGCACGGAGATGCGCCGATCTCGAAGTTCCAACACCAGGCCTGCGGGAAAATCATACGGCACCAAGACGCGCCGAACACCATGCTCGCGGAGAATCTCCGCAATCACAGCGGCAACTCCCGGCGTCTTCGTTCCGCCCTTGCGCAGCTTTGCGTGGTAATGGCTGAGAGAAAGAACCCGGCAATGCGACGCCTGGCTGCGGGCGCGGTCGATCTCCAGGTCGCTCATCACGATATAATCGCGATTGCGCAGGCGCAGGTAGATGAACGGGTCCGGTACAAACATGCCGACCGCATACAGCATATTGGCGTCATGC
>CAZDGT010000045.1:0-3679 GCA_964504905.1 uncultured Bordetella sp.
GTCGGTCGAAACGTACAATGCCTTGGGACGGCGTAGCATCACCGCCTGGTCCACTTGCACCTCACCCGCGCCCTTGGTGCGCACTGCGACGGTGAGGTCTAGCGCGCCGGGAGTTTCCAGGCTGGTATGCATGCGGATGGGATTGATGCCCGCGCCCAACGTCACCTGCGTGACTCCGAGCGAGCGCCCTTCCGCAGACAACTCGACTTCCGCCGCCGTCTTCGTGGGAGCGGTTACCGCCAAGTCGATCGCGAACGGTTCTCCGGTAAACGCATTGGAGGGCAGGCTCACCGATTCCAAGCGCAGCGCGGGACGTTCGCGCCCGCCCAGAGCGAACGTATCGATGGGAATCCCGGCTTGCCGGGCCTGCCAGGCTGCGCGAGCGATGCTGCCCTTGTTCTCCTTGCCGTCGGAGATCAGCGCCAGCCTCGGCAGCATTCCGGAGGGCAGGGAACTCACCGCCTCGCGCACTGCTGCTTCAAGATCTGTCGAGCGTCCGTCGGAGCCAGAAGTCAGCCGCAGCTTCCATGGTTTCTGGTCTTCGGTCAGATCCCCTACGCGCGTGGAGCGGGCGAACGGGATCACGCTGAGCGCGTTGCTCCCCCGGGCGCTATCCAGTTCCGAGACTACTTTCGACGCCCGTTCCAGATCGCGCGGCGCTATGCTCGCTGAGGTGTCCACTAGGACGCCCACCGCAATCTTCGCTGTCGAGATGTTCAAGCGGGGCTGCGCCAGGGCCAGCAGAATCAGCGTGAAGGTTGCTACTTTGAGCGCTAATCCGAGCTTGCGCGGCGTGCGCCGGTATTCCAGATATCCCCAGGCCAGGGGAATCCAGACGAGGGCTAGCACCCAGGCGCGGTCGAAGCTCATGACGCCTTCCTGCCGCGCAACCGTTCCACTAAACTCGGGGCCGCGGATTTCGGAGCCAGGCGCACGATTTGGCTGCGTCCGTAGAGCAACCAGTCTGCAAGCAAACCCAGGCCGCCGGCCAGTGCCAGCCAGGGCCAGGGATTCGGTGCTGAAGAAGCTTCCACCAGACCGCGACGCACGCCACGCGCTGTATCCGCCGGTGGTCGCCAGGTGACGTCGCCCACGTCCGGCAAAGTCAAGGAGTAAACCGTTTCGTGGTCGCCGGTCAGCAGGTGAACGTTACCCGGCGCACCCGCAAAAAAACGCAGACGATTGCCTTCCACCGTGAAGGGCAGCGGGCGTTTGTCGTCGCCCAACACTTTGATGTTTGCCGGATTCACGCCGTTGTCCAGGGTGACGGTCACCGTGCCCACGGTTCCCGCCTGCACGTCCGACCTCCGGAAAATCTCTGGAGTCAGCCAGCGCAATATGTTAGCCATGAGCAGCGGCGTTGCCAAGTCGTATTTCATCGCGGAGCGCTCCGGATGAAAGCCCAGCGCGGCCATCTTCACGGCTCCCGGGCGCTGCACTACCACCGGACCCTGCGCCGTTTCCGCTACAGCTTGGTCCCCGGGCGCCAAGTTGAAGACTTCGGTCGCGGCGAGTTCCACATCCTTCGTATAGAGGCCTGCACCGAGCGCCGTCTCCTGATGCCATCGCTCCAGCTTCACTTTGGCCGCCGTGGTGCGAATGCCGAATGGCGATCCTGCCGGCGGCTCAATCCAAACAGACGCCACATTCTTGGGAACGTCTTGGGGGACGAAACGATCGAACACCACGATATCGGCCTGGGCCTGAGGATCGTACTTAGCGGGAAGCTCGAACGTGGACTCCACCTGCGGATTTCCCGAAAGCAATGGCTTTAACAGATCCGGCTCCGGCGAATAAACCGCGACGCGTAGCGTCTTGCCCACCGGCACCTCGATAACCGCGCGGTCATCTTGTGGAAACGCATCGCCGCGCCCGTTGGTGGAAGTCACCCGAGCCTCCAGCAGGCCGGTTGCTTTGGCCTGAAACGAGAACGACGCCTGGTTCACTGCGCCCGCTGCCAGCGTCATGGTCTTGCTGCCAGCCGCCGCGTTTGCGAATTGCAGCAGTAAGGTGATCTCCCGGGGCTGCAAGCCGTCGTTGCGCAATTCGACAAAAGCTTCCCAGGCGTCCCGGTCGGTTTTCGCCGCCGAAGCGGCCCGCCGAACGCTCAACTTTCGCAGTCCCACGTTCTCGCCGTTTGCCGGAATCGCGATCACGCGCAGATTCGCTGGCACTGGCAATTCCGTATCTTGCTTTGCGATCCGCCCAGCGCCCACAAACACAATCTCGCCGGACTTTTGCGATTGCAACTTCTGCGCCTGCTGGGCGAATTCCAGCGCCTGCTCCAGATTCAAGGCCGAAGTGCTCGGCCGCGAGCGCCGGATCGCATCCGCCACCGCGTTCTTATCCGCGTCAAACTGCGTGACAGGTGTTGCCAGCGCATCCGCGCGAACCAGCATGACGCGATCCAGTTGCGGCAGTGACCGGACATATACGATAGCCGCGCTCTTGGCTTGATCCAGCAAAATGCCCTGCCGTGCGCGCGCGCCCATCCATGCCGACGTGTCGAGCAACAGAACGTGATCGTGCGCTGCGCCCAAGTCGCCAATTCGCGGACCCGCAATCGCCAGCAGCAGCAATAGCACGCTGATGACCTGCAAGAGCAGACTCCAGGGCTGATGAATGCGCCGCTTGTGTTGCAGTTCTTCGGGCAGCTTGCCGGCAGTCCAGAACCGCAGCGTGGCCACCACCTGCCGGCGCTTAGTGCGATCCAGCAGGTACAGCGCCACGATGCCCGCGGAGACAATCCCCGCCAGCCCCAGCAACTCGCCGAAACTGAGGTTCAGAAAATTCATGACCTTCTACTGTACTGCTCCGGATCTTACAATAGGCCCGAAAATCGCTTCCTCAATTGGAATCGAGGTCGGTAATCCAACATACCTCCCCCCGTTGCGCAGCGCCACATTCCGCAAGTGCAGCGCATAGTCGTCGAACGCGGAAGTGTAGGTAGCCCGTGCGTTGTCGTCGAACGCCAGTTGCACGCGAGTACCCGATTCGGCGTCTTCCAAATCTAATTCTCCCTCCCAGGGAGGCTCGCGGTCCTCGTCCGCCCAAATGTGGATCAGGATCATCTCATGCCCGAAATCGGCTAAATACTGCAGGGGCTTTTCGCAGCCGATGTCATCCAGGAAATCCGAGATCACGATCACCAGCCCCCGCTGCGGATAGCGCGAAATAAAATCGCGAGTGACATCGATGAAATGCGTGGTGCCGCCGGGTTTTAGCGCCTGCAAATAGTTCGCCACTGGCTGAAAACGATGGCGCCCGCCGCCCAGCCGCAGCGGATCGCCTAGCTTTTCCGCGAACGGCTGCAGGTAGATGGAATCCAGGCGGACTAGCGATACGTAGCACAGCGCCGCAGCCAGCTTCCGACCGTAATCGAATTTGGAAAGGATGCCGGGTCCCTCGCCCGTCGTCATGGACTTGCTGACGTCCACCAGAACGCGCACCGGGATGCGCGGCTCCAGTTGGAACATCTTGAGGAACATTTTCTCCAGCCGCAGGTACGCGCGCCAGTTCACCGCGCGCAGATCGTCGCCATGATGAAACTGACGGTGGTCAAGAAACTCCTGGCCACCGCCGGCAAATCGTGAAGTATTGTGCCCGCCCACCACGCCGGGCAGCGATTTTTGCCACTGGATCGCCAGGCGTTCCAGTTTTTCGAGCAGCGGAGTATCGA